>NZ_JBFRLX010000053.1:0-18122 GCF_041470165.1 Vibrio sp. 10N.286.46.A8 | reverse complement strand
TACTAAATATGCCTTTCTTATTGTAAACACCCATCAATTTTTTAGCGAAAAAATTCAGTTTCGTACCCTTACCTAAAATTGTACTACCAAACAAAACCCCACCTTCGTTCATATGGCTTTTTAAATGCTTAAACATAATGCCTTTACCAATTAAATTTCCAGGCAAACAATGAAGTAAATAATTAACACTAATTGAGTCAAATTTTTCGATACTTAATTCAAGAGGCTCAAGTACATCCCCACAGTAAACTTCAGGTTGAAAATGACTAATTGCTTTTGAGGTTGTATCAAGACTATTTTCATTCAAATCTAGCAAAGCGATACGTTTTGTTGTTTGTGGTAGGTAATTCTTAAGGTAATAACCTGAGCCAACGCCAACATCTAAATGATTAGATGAAACTAACATTGAAAATTGCTCACTAATAAGTCTAGTTGGGCATTTCCAAAAATAGTTATTTGATACTCCTAAAACCCAGAAATCGTATATTGATAGTACTTTCTTCGAGTAAACCGCTTGTCCAGCAATTGAGGCTTCTTGATTCATGTTAATTTCATATAGTTATAAATTATTAAAGTGCAATTTATACTAAAAAGTGAAGATTGCAAATCATACCAGAGATAAGAAATATAACATTTTAATAACGTGCCAGCACACATTGCTTCCGATTCAAGGCACGTTATCAATCAAAAACTCCCCTTTAGTTCTCTACTATTCAATAGCCGAGAAATAGTTGAACAACATATTCGTGCGTAACTGTGATTTAAGATCAGTCTGTTGTGGATTAGAAAATTTAGCTACATTGTTGGATCTCTAGGCATGAGGAAAAGTAAGGCAAGTTGCAGGGTTTAAAACTGAGTTCAATCCCTCTCTGGCTCACTTTTGGGCATAAATGATCTACAGCTTCCCCTAAATTAACAATTCAGAGATAACTAAAGGTATGGAAAGTCGCTTAACGTAGCGTCCAGTATTGATGGTGCAGACCACTGACAAGTATACGGGTCTTCTGACAATATGCTTTTTCAAATATTTAAAATCATGCTCTCTAATGCCCCTCAATAAAAAAGCCCAAACAAAGGGTTGGGCTCAATTCAATAATCATGAAGCCATTGTCATGGTGGTTATATTCCGACTAGTTTCCCCAGATTTGGCTTACAAACTCTGGATGGTCAATAAACGGATTACGATTCCCTTGAAAATCATGTACCGCCTTATTTCGGTCGATTTCTTTTTGGCTTACTGGGTCTTCAGAATGCCAACGCTTTAGCATAGTAAGTAGCCAAGGTTCAAAAACGGTTGTATTGGTTCCATCCAGAACGGCATCAGAGCTTGTAGAGTTCCCTTCCCAATTAGCGATTTCATTTTCATAACGTGTTGCCATGTAGAAATATGCTCTTGCGAAATCACCTTTAAACTCATCAATTGGCTCAAACACCGTACCCACATAACCAAGAGAGTTCGCTGCGCTGCCTAACTTAGAACCATTGCTTGATGTGTATGTCGCGCTACTCACCTCACCAAATGGCCAATTACTACGTTTCGAGTTAACGTAGCCGTCAGTGGCAAATAAATGGTGACCGTCAGAGTTCATTGGCTCGACTTTCCCTCCAAACCAGCTTTTCGGGAATGAGTGCTCACGGTTGTAGCAATCACCTTCTTTGCTGTATTGACCACATTGATCGGCCACCTTAGTAAATTGGATTGAATCAGAGCCTGAAGGTTTCTCCGAATACATATCGAGAATCGACCCATCAGTGTCATAGTATGCGTCTAGGTCAGCCTCAGACACCAACGTCCAAATAGCGGTGTAACCCTGACTGCTTTGATTATCAATAATTTGATATAAGGCCGTTTTTAACGCAAAGCCCACTTTGCCTTCAGCGTCTTTATAATACTCACCTAAAACTGGTGGTTCAGTTGGTGGTGTAGTTGAACCACCAATTGTAAATTCTGTACTCTGACTTGCTTGGAAATCACCACCAGATGCCACAACGATTCCGTTTACCGATAAACTGTATGAACCATTCCCCACACTGCAGCACATTCCATCTCCATAAGAGTCTAAGACTTCTAGGATGTAGCTACCATCCGCTAAACACATTTCCACTTCATTGATGGTGTTATTTTGATAGTCTGAACCAGAATAAAGAGTTTGAGAAACTGAGTTTTTGAGAGACCAACTGGTTTCAGAACCATAGTTATCCGTCACTAGCGTGAGTGCGGCACTTGTGTCATTGCAGCTTTGTGTGGGTGGAGTCTCCGTCGGCTGAAAGTTATCTAAATACACCACTTCCGAGCCATCAAAACCTGCATCATCATAAAATCGTACGCCCACAACGATATCTTTAGTGCTCGTAGCGCTGTACAAGTGAGTCAATGCTTGCCACTGATTCGTTAAACCATTATTCGAGTAGCCTAAATAGCCATCAACAAAAAGGCGAGCTTTCACGTTGCCTTCCGTATGGTAAACATCGACAGAGAAATCATAAGTTTTCCCTTGTTCAACACTTATCGTTTGCAGAAAATCGGTATTACTTTGAGTGCCTGTATTCACTGTTACTTGCGCAGAGAAACTGCCGTTATTAACGGGTACGTTAGAGGGTGAAACTGCAATGCCGGAGTCAATCACACTCCATCCAGATGGTACGTTTCCTTCCCAGCTTTCGAAACTTCCATTTTGCATTTGCGCATGCGCACTCGCTGAACAAAGTAATGCAACGCCACTTAGTGTTATTATTCTATTTATCATATAACCTTCTGTTTAATTAGATAAAAAACCAACTAAGCTTAGAAAGTATTCAAAAGATGGATAGAGACATAAATCACACTTATAAATGTAAGCACTATCAGTTTTATTAATATATGTGATGTAAGCAATGCAACATCGACCTGTTAAACAAACGAATAAAAAAGGCTGAGCAGATTATCTGACTCAGCCTTTGTACTTTTCAGAACTAGATCATTTATCGCCAGTGAGCATAGCGAAGAAGAGCTGTCTCGATTCTGGTGTATTGTCTCTATGCGTTTCGTATTTTACATGCGTGTTTGCATCAACTGCTTTTGATAGCTTGATGCTCCATAGTGCTTTCATTTGATTCGGTACAATTGAATATCGGACATCGATAATACGCAGATCGTCTGTTGGGTCCTGAGCAATATAACCATTTGAGAACCAGCGGAAACGTTCAATGTCTTTGGCTTGTTGAGAATCAGGGTCAAGCCAAGGCAAATCCCTGCTAACATTCAGTTTCGCAATCGACTCTCCAGGGTATACGTTTACCGATGTGCCAACCCGCACGGCGTCTACATGATATTGAGCCTCTGTTTCGTACACCACTTTCCACACCAAGATATTAGCAAAGCTTGGTTTTGCCTCTAATCGAATCGGTGAGTGTTGCCTTTCTTGCGCTAATTGCCAGCCAACCGCCTCTGCCCTGTCTCGTTGAATCATCCCTAATGTTGGATAAATTAACGCCCAAGCAAATGCGACACGCGCTAGCCAAGGCGCTCGTTTCAACGTTGCACACACAAGCAACACTAGGATGGGAAGCGTATAAGCAGGATCGATGATTGATATGGTATTCCAAGCAAAACGCGCGTTGGTGAAAGGCCAAAGTAACTGCGTGCCATAAGTGGTACAAGCGTCTAACAGTGCATGAGTGCCATAACCCAGAGCACAAAACAGCCAGCTTTGTTTGAAAGTAAGCCCGCGCCTTTTTGCAATCAGATGATGTAGAACCAAGGCACAGATCAAACTGCCAATGGGGATAAAGAAGAGTGAATGGGTAAATTGTCGATGAAATTCCAACGCCAACAAAGGATCACTTTGAGACTTAATCAGTGCATCTAAATCTGGAGCCAATCCTGAGAGTAGCCCTAATACCCCAGCAACAACCACATATTGTTTTTTGCTTGCCGATTGTGACAAAGAAGCGCCTAACACGCCCTGCGTTAAAGGATCCATAAATCACTCATTGATAGCATTCCGTTGAATCAAACAAGATACATTTAGCTATAGCAGTGAATTGAGTTAAATAACAATGTTTTATCAAGATAATACTGTTGATAAAACACCCTGATATTAATGAATTTCCATGAAGAGTTAGCGTTAAACGTTTTGCTGTGTGGTCTTGCTTAACAGCATTTCCCAATCAGATTTATCAACCTGTCCTTTGTGAACATTCACTTTGTAATAGCCATTTTTAGTCAGTGATTTAACCTGAATATACTGACGAGAAAAGACAGAGTTTTTGATCACCAAGTTCGCTTTAACGTCATGTAGATGTATCTCTTCACCGACTAAAGATAAATGTCTTCGGGTGAACTTAGAGACCAAAGCATAGACAGCGATCATGATTAAGATAGACGTAACGAAAGGAAAAAACTGGAGCTCAGTCTGATAAAACAAGTTAATAGCTAAAGATACGATCACGTAACTTATTATCATTGATAGAGCCACGTTCCAACGTGGGCCGTTGCCCTTAAATGAAATTTCTCGTGCCATCACTCGCTCCTTTAGATAAGTGCTTGACCACATTTGAATATTTATTAAACGCGAACAACCTTATTATGAACTATGACGCATTAAAAGGAGTAACTCATGTTATTGAAGGGCTCAGATCGCAATTAGACATTTACATGCATTTTTTCGCACCTAAATGTCTAATGAATAAAGAAACTGAATCAGTTACAGGTTACTGAATTCTTTAATTAACGAGCAACCATACTTGCTGCGATAACCACCAACAGTACTGAGAAGATCTTCTTAATCGTTGGAACCGGTAAATGGTTAGTTGCTTTTGCGCCTAGCGGAGCTGTAAACCAAGATGTGCACACGATGCCTAGCAGCGCAGGCAAATAAACAAAGCCAGCAAAACCTTCTGTTAGAGCAAAGTGGCTGCTGCCCGAGGTGATATAACCGATAGACCCAAATAATGCGATCACAATGCCACAAGCCGACGCACAACCAATGGCCTTTTTCATATCGACAGAGAAGAACGTCAATAGTGGAACCAGCAATGCCCCACCACCAATGCCTATCATGGCTGACAAGCCGCCCGTAATGGTTGTAAGAACCGTTAGTACGCCCTTGTTCGGTAGCTTTCGTTCTTTAGGCGCGTCATTTTTGCTGCTTAAGAACATCTTGATCGCAATAAGAACCACACTTACGGCAAACACAATACGAACAACTTTTTCCGGTAAAAGAGCCGCCATAAAGCCACTAATCAATGCACCCAGAGCAACACCCAACATGATCCAAGGTGCCAAATCCCAAGGCACGTTTCCATTTTTGTGGTGAGCAAGCGCAGAGGAAGTTGAGGTAAACAAAATTGATGCCAAGGAAGTCGCAATCGCTGCAACGACCACTTGGTCAGCAGGTAAAACTTCTAAGTGAAGTAAAATGCTGCTTAACACAGGTACAATGATAAGCCCTCCGCCAATCCCCAAAAGTCCGGCAAGAAAACCAACACCACTGCCTAATAATGCACAGTATAAAATCAACAACAGCAACTCACTCATTTCATCCATCTCTTAATTAAATTAATTGTCTTAAATAACACACTATTAATGTGGTTATATTTCCATCAAGCCAATTAATATAACTGACACCACCTAATATTTTCAAACATAATAGATCATGAATATTCCTCATGTTGAATGTGAAGGAATACCATTGTTAATCATTTATCGAACCAAGTATAAAAATACCAAGCGATTAACTTAATACCGTATTAATTTTTCATACAGTATTGCCTTCAACTATTAATCCGGTCACAAGCAAAAATAAAAGCAATTTTAATTCTAAAGACCGCGAAAGTCAGACAACAGATTGGGATATCAGATCAACATGAATACAGAATTTAATTTTACAATTAAGAGCATTAGCCTCGACGAGAACTATCAACCTGCGGACAGCACACGTATCACCACCAACTTCGCTAACTTGGCGCGTGGTGACAGCCGCCAAGCAAACTTGCGCAATGCACTGCAGATGATTGACAACAGTTTCAACGCATTAGCACACTGGGACAACCCAAAGGGCGACCGTTACTCTGTAGAGCTTGAAATCATTTCTGTTGATATGGACATTGAAAGCAACGGCGAAGCATTCCCTTCCATTGAAGTACTGAAAACCAATATTCTGGACCGTAAAACCAACGAGCGTATTGAAGGCATTATCGGAAATAACTTCTCTTCTTATGTTCGAGATTATGACTTTAGCGTACGTCTATTGGATCATAATAAAGGCCAAGATAAATTCAGCATTCCAGAAGATTTTGGTGATTTACACGGCAAGCTTTTTAAATATTTCGTTAACTCTGACGCTTACAAAAAGAACTTTAATAAGCCACCTGTTATTTGCTTAAGCGTGTCAGATAATAAAACCTATTACCGCACTGAAAACCAACACCCAGTATTAGGTTTTGAATACCAACCGAATGAGTCTTCTTTAACTGAACAATATTTTAAGAAGATGGGGTTACAGGTTCGTTACTTCATGCCGCCAAACAGTGTTGCACCTCTAGCTTTCTATTTCTTTGGTGATCTACTGAACGATTACTCAAACCTAGAGCTTATCAGCACCATCAGCACCATGGGTACATTCCAAAAAATCTACCGTCCTGAGATTTACAACGCGAATGCGGTTGCAGGTAACTGCTACCAACCAAACTTGAAAAACTTGGATCACTCGCTAACTCAAATCGTGTATGACCGAGAAGAACGAAGCAAATTAGCTATCGAACAAGGTAAATTCGCAGAAGAGACTTTCATTAAGCCATACCAGTCAGTTCTAGAGAACTGGTCTGCCAACTACGCGCTTTAATCGAGCAATTGCGCTCTTAAATCACCAAGGATAGGCAGTATACGTTATGAAAACATTATTACCGACTTCAACAGCAGGCAGCTTACCTAAGCCATCTTGGCTAGCACAGCCAGAGACACTTTGGTCTCCATGGAAACTGGAAGGCGACGAATTAACCGACGGCAAACAAGACGCGCTACGTGTCTCTCTTCACGACCAGCAACAAGCCGGTATTGATATTGTGAGTGACGGCGAACAGACACGTCAGCACTTTGTAACAACCTTCATTGAACACCTGAATGGCGTGGATTTTGAGAAGCGTGAAACCGTTAAAATTCGCGACCGTTACGATGCGAGTGTACCAACAGTCGTTGGCCCTGTTTCTCGTCAAAAATCGGTTTTTGTCGAAGATGCTAAGTTCTTACGCCAGCAAACGGATCAACCAATTAAGTGGGCTCTACCGGGGCCAATGACCATGATAGATACGCTTTACGACGCGCATTACCAAAGCCGTGAAAAGCTAGCATGGGAGTTCGCAAAAATCCTTAACGAAGAAGCAAAAGAGTTAGAAGCTGCTGGTGTTGATATTATTCAGTTCGATGAGCCTGCGTTTAACGTATTTTTTGATGACGTGAACGATTGGGGTATTGCTTGTTTAGAAAGAGCCATTGAAGGGCTTAAGTGTGAAACTGCAGTTCATATTTGTTATGGCTATGGCATCAAAGCAAATACGGATTGGAAAAAGACACTAGGTACCGAATGGCGCCAATACGAAGAGGTATTTCCTAAGCTTCAGCAGTCGAATATCGATATCATCTCATTAGAGTGTCATAACTCTCATGTGCCGGTTGAATTGCTTGAGCTCGTTCGAGGCAAGAAAGTCATGGTCGGTGCTATCGATGTTGCAACCAATTCAATTGAAACACCAGAAGAAGTTGCCGACACTCTACGAGAAACACTGAAGTATGTTGATGCCGATAAGCTCTACCCGTGCACCAACTGCGGCATGGCTCCCCTTCCTCGTGAAATTGCCTCAGCTAAGCTCAATGCGCTAAGCGCTGGCGCAGAGATCGTTCGTAAAGAACTTTCAGAGTAACGGTTTAAACTAAAACCGAATTCTTGAAGCCTAAGTATCCTATTAATACTTAGGCTTTTTCTATATTAGTACATGATCTTTATAAGCAGCGGCTTACCAGGTTTTATCTAAGTCTTGAGCATATAAAGAGATCGCGCGTTGGTACTCTTTAATCGCATCGCTATTAGTCGTAGATACCAAAAGCTCAAGTAACAGCGACGTCGCCTCTTTATGGCGATCCAAATTGTACAAACACATTGCGTAGAAAGGTTTCACCTCTATCGAGTCAGGATATTCAGCCATAGTCTGTTCGAAATAGCCTAAAGCCTCTGCATAAAGACCAAGGCTTCGATAAGTACTCGCCAAACCGAACAGCGCATCAAAACGCTCTACTGAAGAAAGCACGCCAGACAGAGATAGCACATAATGCTCAATCGCCTGTCGCTCTTTACCTTGATTATCGTAAGACCACGCGATCTGCAAGTGCGCTTTCGCGGCATAATTTTCATCAGTGAGTAGCGTTGCCAACAAGTCACGTGACTCTTGGTACTTCTCTTCTTTTCGCAATTCGATTGCTTGTTTGATAATGGTGTCCATAGTTCTTCCTAAAATCAGTTCCATTTCAACGAGTCCTTTCACTTCAGACAACTGAGTAAAACCTTTTGATTGATAAAGCTTAATAGCGGGGTTCTCACTGAACACTCGCAACACTAACTGAGCCGATGATTGATTGTTCGCATGTTCAATAGCTAAATCGAGACACTTAGAACCAAAGCCTCTATCTTGATATTCAGCTAATATCTGCAAGTCCCTAAGAAACGTTGTATCACAGTTGTAACTGAAGCGGATAACACCAATACGGCTATCCCCTAAATAAACTTCATAGTTATCCAGTTCATCCCAGCTACGTAAAAACTGACTATGACCCCAAGCGATGCCACGAGCTTGGTAGTAACTCGCCATATTCGTTTTGGTGATCGATTCAGCGAACATAGGATCTGAACCTTTGACTAACCTTACTTCCATACTCTGTCCTTTGTTTCTAAATCAAACATTGAGCAATACGTAATTTAAGTACCAAGAGTATTGCATCGTGTTTAAACCATCCTAATCAATCTGGTTCCTTGGTTAACGCCTTCTCTAACCACATTGAACTGATGTATTGACCGTTTTTCTTCGCATATTCATTGAACACTCCGACTTCTCGAAATCCAAAACGTTTATGAAGTGCAATTGAAGCCTCATTAGGTAAAGCAACACCTGAGAGTACGCGGTGAACACCATAATCACTAATCGATGCAAATAGCTGAGAATAAAGCTTAGAGCCTAAGCCTTTACCTTGAGCTTCTGTCGCAAGATAAATAGTGACCTCTGCGGTATCTTCAAATGCCGACATAACCCGGTATTGCTGAGAACACGCGAAGCCTAATAACGCATCACCTTCTGTCGCGACATAAAGTTGATATTTACTTTGACTAGAAAATTGAGAAAACCACTGCTGGCGATTTTCCAACGACAACTTCTCTTCTTCAAAGCGCGCATTGGTATGTTCAATATAAAAGTTGAAGATATCGGTGATGCCTGCAATATCAGGTAATGTCCCTACTCTGATTTCCATGTAATGTCCTTTTAGTTGTCTATTTTGAATGACTAGTAAACAGGCATCAATAGTGACTGCAGAACTGACTCTCGCAAGGAATACCATCACGATCACCATCTATTTTCACATTGGGACAGTTTGCCAAATAAAACTTTGCTTCATCACAAGATAACATCTCACTGCAGTACATTTTTCCTTGGCAGCTAAAACCCATACTCTCATATGCCGGATTTAACTTTGGCTCTAACAAAAAAAGATAAAAAGCTGCCCCTATAAGACCAACGATAAGTGCAGACAAAATAAGTGATAAAGGATTGGATTTGAGTGGTTCTATACCAACTAACTGAGCACTCGAAGCGCTGAGTTTAGAAGAACTATGTGATAGTTGAAATTCAACGCTATCTCCCACTTTTGGAGAACGATAACCCTTTCGAAATTTGGATATATGAACAAAAATATCGCCCTTTAATTCATCTGAGTTGATGAATCCAAACCCCCTCTCATCAACCCATCGAACAATTTTTCCATTCATAACTATTCCTCTCCAAACCGTCTCTTGGTCTTAGTTCAAATCACTAACAATATTCCGTTACGCTTAATAGGGTTCAAGTTTTCCCATTAAGGACTCTTAACTTTACCCATTTTAGTCAGGATGCCTTTGCCCTTCTCATAAACAAAAGATAAACCAAAGTAGACTGAAACCCACAAGACAAAATCAAGAGCGGCTAACTTGATATCAAGTGGATCTGAAAAGATGTTATAGGTGTGCCCAAACTTTGCTTCAATTGATTTAACTAAAATCACTGTAACGATAAAAATCACAATCCTCATGGGCTTTCCTATCTATATCTTTAAACTAAATCGTACACATGCGTGTGGATATTGTTTAAGTTATTCCAAGTATATAATGCGTTTATAGCCCTACATGTCGTTGGCTTTTTCTATAAACCAAGTGCCTTTACACGGGCCATTGGTTAAATGCCAACGACCATCAAATCTATTGCCAGTGCCATGTGCGGAAAAACGATAATCCCATTGGCGATGTTTAGCATATAAACGTAAGTCGCCGCTTTCCGTAACCCAGCCCTCTAACGGTGTTCCGTTGTAGGTAAGCCTTAGAGTAGCCTTACCCCCACGAATGCTTCCGGTGATGGTTGTGCGTTCACACATATTATTGCCAGTGGTGTTAATACGGCGGCCTAGCCACTCACCGTCGAAATCGGTAGAAGGAACAAATTGGGGACTATCAGGAAGTTTAGGAAACGACTCGGAATTACTGGACCCGAACCACTGGAGTTCACGACCAACAAAGAAGAAGACAACAAAGCCGATTGATATCGCTATCACAAATCCCTTTTTCATGAGCCTCTTCCTAATCCACTGACCTTAAGAAAAGAACCCTAACATAATGAAAAATAATAACTTACTATCAATTTAATTAATTTTGATATATTCCACAAATTGCATTCAAATGTTGAATATAGAGAAAGCGGCATCGTACGAAGTTCTGCTGTATGTTCAGGGAATCGTTCGTGAAGAAAACACAACGCATCCGCTAGCGTAGCGCATGAATTTTAGACTGAAGCCAGCTACCAGTGTGTTAATAACTGAGCACTAAAACCTGAACGACTAAAAGAGATAGGTAATATATGCACCGAAAGATTACATCTTTCAAAGAAAAAACCCTTCAGAAAGCGTCCTTCGGTGCATATAATTTCAAGCGACTGACATAAGTGACTAGCGTAAGAACCTAACGTAAATGGCTAACGCAATAGCCTAACGTAAGCGTCTCAACACAACCTGCTGGTCGAGCTCATTCTGATAGTCCGTGTAATCAAGCCCTTGATCAAATATGTACTCAGTGACAAGAGTACGAATGCACTCAACCAATGTGCTTGCTTGCCAAGGCTTTTCAAAGTAACGGTCGATGCCTGCTGCATTAATCGCATTGATTGTATCGGTATGAGTGGCCTGCCCCGTAAGAAGAATTTTCTTTGTATTCGGAAAGCGGCTGTCATGAAACACGTCAGTGAGTAACTCCACACCCGTTTTCCCTGGCATCACATGATCAGACACGATGACGGTAATGTGTTCGCCTTCTGCGTCAAGTTCATCAATGAGATCAAGCACTTCTTGTGCTGATTCACAATCTTCAATATTCAGCCAACTCGCCAGCGGCTCTAAATCTTGTACCACTGCGCTCAGTACTTCTCTCTGGTCATCGACACAGATTAAATTAAGCTTCTCCATGTTCACCCTCTACTGGTAACTTGATTCTAAATACAGTTTTAGAAGCATCACTTTTCACAATAATACTTCCGCCATAACCCGCCACAATCCGCTTAACGATTGATAAACCCAAGCCCAATCCAAACGATAAACCACCTTTTTTAGTGGTGAAGTTGGGCTGAAATACCTTTCTACGAGTCACCTCGTCTATCTCAGGGCCGTTATTCGTGATCGTAACTAATATTCTTTTCTTACTTAATCTGGTTTGAATTTCTATTGCAGCATCGTCTGAATTCGACATTGCATCGCAAGCATTCTTTACAATGTTGACCCAAATCTGAACGAGCTCTGTTTTCGAGCCTTTAAAAGTCGGCAAATCTGCAGGGCTCAATCGCACAGAGACTCTACGTAACTCACTTTGTAACAACGATAAGGCATGGTTAATGGAGTCGTTAATATCAACCGCTTCTTCGGTGTCAATATCAACTCTGCCAAGTTGTTTAACCGATTTTACGATGCCAACGGTGTGTCTAGATGCCAAACGTAAATCATGTAAATCACAGCCCATCTGCCAAAAGCGAATCGCTTCTTCTGGGTTTTTCAGCCAATGTTTTGAAATAACGTCTGTTGCATGTGAAGCGTCAATTGGAATCGCCTTTGCAAGAGAGCGTGCAATGTTTTTGTCTAAACCATATTTTCTTTCAAATTGTCGCCCACGTGTTCGCGCTTCTGACGACGACGTTTTCTGACCATGCATTAACCCAAAATCGAAAAACTGGCTGGCTTCTGGATGCACTTCTTCAAGTAGATCCATGATGACCGTTTCAAGTCGACCAGATTTACTATTTACTACACCAATAGCGTTGTTAAGCTCATGGGCAATCCCTGCAGCCAATTGACCCAAGGTCGTCATTTGCTCAGCAGTATGTAACTTCTCTAGCGCTTTTTGTTTCGCTATCGCTTCTTGTGTTGCGCGGCGTTGACGACGCGACAACTCATTGACAATCACAGGTGTGAACTGTGCGGTAAGAGGGCCAAACTTACGTTCATCTTCTGCCGGCGTGTCTTTATCGATCCACGCTAACTCAACATCGGTTTTGGCAACAACCGTTGAAGATGCTGTCCAATTGCCTGAAAAGAAGCTGTGAACGCCTATAAAAGCCCCACTACCCGCGCTAAATACTCGCACTTGCGGTGTATTCGCTTCAGAATAAAACCCTTCCAGTTCTCCACTAAACACATAATATAAACGAGTGTTTAACGCTGATTGTTCAATAATGGTGTTACCGGCACGGCACGTCACCCGACGTTCTGTCTGATTAAAATAACGATCGATAAGTGCTTCTAGCTTTTGTTGATACACGTATCGTTATCCTATGTGACCAATTGAATGTAGCACCCATACCATAACAAAACTCAGTAGCACACCAACCACACCCAAAATAATACCGATTCTGGCCATTTGATTACTTTGCACATGACCCGTGGCATGAGCCAACGCATTCGGTGGCGTACTGATTGGCAGCGACATACCTAATGAAGCAGCAAAAGTCACAACCAGAATTAACGTTAACTCACCGCCTAGTGGCGTGAGTGAAGCCATAGACGAACCTAATGCAGCCATAATTGGCATTAACAAGTTAGCCGTTGCGGTATGAGACATAAAGTTTGCCATTACCAAACACAAGAACGCCGCTCCGAACAACACCACATATGGTGAGTAAGCATCAAACGGAATGCTGTGTACCACAAGCCTTGCTAAGCCAGTTTTATCGAGTGCTAAACCAAGCGCAATACCACCTGATACAAGCCACAGTACGTCCCAAGAAATCTTTTTCAGGTCTTCTTTATTGATGATCCCTGTCAGTGAGAACACAGCGACAGGAATAAGAGCGACGGTATAAGAGTTCATACCATGGCTTGAGCCCATTAACCAAAGAATGATGGTCAGCGCAAAAGTGACGTACACCGCAATGGCTTTGGGCGTTTTAAGGAATTTACCTTTGATGCTTAGCTCGATTTTCTTTTGGTCAGCTTTGTACATAAAGCCTATTAAAAACCACGCTAACGCCATCATAATAACGACAAACGGCACACCAAATGCCATCCATTCACCGAACGTAATGAGGTTGTCGCCAACTAAATATTTAAGTGCGATAGCGTTCGGCGGGGTACCGATCGGGGTACCAATGCCACCGATGTTAGCGGCAACAGGGATACAAAGCGCAAACGCTATACGACCGGGGTCTTTCGGGCCAAACACAGCCAGTACCGGCGTTAAAATAGATAGCATCATTGCCGTTGTTGCCGTGTTAGACATAAACATCGAAAAGATACCAGTGATCAACATTAAGCCGAGCATCACAAACTTTGGGTCTTGTCCAAATGGCTTCAACAACACGCGAGCTAAGTTTACGTCTAATCGATATTTAGTGGCAGCCATCGCTAAGAAAAAACCGCCCAAAAACAGCATGATGATTGGGCTAGCGAATGTCGCCATGATGTCGCTGTATTTTAACAGCTCACCAAAATGTTCTTCCCCATGATCAAACCTTAAAAAGATCAGCCCTTTATCCGACAACATCAATAATTGCAGAACGATAATAACAACAGACGTCGCGTAGATCGGGATGGGCTCGAACACCCAGCACAATGCCGCCAATAAAAAGATCGCAATAACGCGTTGTTGAATAATCGTAAGGCCTTCAAATGGAAACGCTGATAGCGGCATTACGAGGATAATGAAAGGAATTAAAATAGGGATAATGTATTTAATATAGTGGCGCATAGCACAAAAACTCTTCCTGAGATAACAACTACTTAGAAATTAGATTTAAAGTTCTAATTTAGATCCGACAACGAATTATCGACCTCTTATCTCTATCTCACTATCGGCTAGATCAATGATTACGTAATCGCGATATCTCCTTTTTCGTTTCTGTGCGCTACCTCTACGTTTGTGTGTGATTTACTGTTGCATATAACTTGATTAATCTCGTCGTCAGGATCTTCCAAAGGGCTACTGGCCTGTCGATAAAGATTAAAAAGTATTACGTCAACGCCGAAATCTACCTTGAAGCATTTACGTGCGTGGTTCAGATAGGTGTTCTATGCCCAACTCTCGTTGTTTACGTTTACTCAAACCACTAGCAACAATACGATAAGACTCAGACAAGTAATACTTAAGGTCATCGTCTAATTGACCTGAAGTTTCAACTTGCTGTATCCATTTCATCCCACGGTTAGCAAAGTACGGAGCCGGTTTATAACCCTCACAATCACTGAGAAAATCGTAATTTAAGTTGGATGTCTTAAAAGTAAATGCCGCTTTTTTGCCATCACTCCAACCACCAATGGCAAAGACTTTACCACCCACCTTCCAGACATCTGAATTGCCCCATTGAACGACATGACTCGTCCCAGTAAATGTCCCGCAAAAATGGTTAAACTCATCGTAATTCATACTCATTTCCTTATGCACACAACCTCGGATTAAATGTCTAACGTCAGTTCTTGTATGTCAATTAGATCGACTTCCCTACCTAATATTCGCTTGTACTCTACTAAATGATGAACTGGGATTACTGGCAATTCGATACCGAGATAGCTTTTAATGACTGACTCTGAAAAATCGATTTCGAGTTGATGCCAAGATCCATCTAGAGCCGACTGTATCTTCGTATTATGAGATAAACCAATTTCAATTTTTTGGTCTTGGTAAACTAACTGGAAATACTCGAGATCCCAACCGTATTCTGCATAGTGAATTAACGGCTTAGATATGAATTGCGATACGCGAGCCAAAACCTTGTTTGCGTCAAAGTTGTGGATATAAAGGTCTATGTCTGCGATCTCACGACTGCCACCATGTATCGTTGCAGCTAGCCCTCCGACAATTTGATACTCAACACCCTCGGCATCCAAGAGTTCTTTGAGCCACTTCAGTGCTACTTTCACTTTTTCACTCATCTAATTCCCTTAGCTGAATTTTTCCTATACCAAAACATCTAATTGAGCAGCAATCATCAGTTATAGATGCCGTGTACGTTTGTTATGCCGTTATTTCAACTTAAATGGCTCTTTGAATATTCAAACAATTTGAAATCGTCTGATTGGTCTGGCTGAACTTCACCGACTTTGATATAGCCTAACTTTTCGTAGAAATGGTGGTTTCTGTAGGACTGATAAGGGGTGAACAAAGTCCAGTTTGTGATATGCGAATACTGGTGTTCAATAAGGCTCATGGCTTGAGAGCCAATATGTTTATTTTGATACTCAACATCAATGTAGAAATATCGGATCTCAATACTGCTCTGCTCACCACACTCTACGCAAATTGCCCCAGCATAGTCGCTGTTGTACAGCACTTTATAAAAGTTGCCTTTACTAACCTCAGCTTGGAACCACTCTGTTGATTCTATGTTTGGCGGGAACGCACCGTATTTTTCCACATCGTCTGCAAATGCGCTGAGTGCAGACTTCTGCAGCTGTTGGATATCGGCAGTGCTGGCAAGTTCAAGTTGGAGGGAGATATCCGGCATAATTATCCTTAATTCATATACTTTCGACCAAGTGCCCATTTATGTAACGCATTGTACCAGCGCAACATTTTCCTTTAGCACATAGATATTATGGAAATATAAACCATTCACACTGCCAATAAAATCGCCAACTTACCAAGATCAAGCATAGCTCTCATGCTTCAGCCTTTGTGTTAGCGAACCAATAAGCTCATTAGCTTTAGACTTAAATGCTTGTATGCTTAATTTTCGAACGAATATTCGCGAGCTCTTTGATATGCAGCCTGAACCTGACCGAACATCATTGGCTCTTTTAAATGATCGGTTTCTGTTCCCCAACCACCAATAAAGTATGCCGATCTCATAGTATCTGTATGATCTACAGCATATAGCCAGTAGATACCTTCATCTCTACGGTCCTGATAAAACATATAGCGGTTTTCCCTAGCGGATAGAATATGCTCAATGTCGTCTGATAAATCCCAATGGTTTAGTGGTATCACATTTCCATTTTGTTCTGAAGGACCACCAGTAGCTAACCAAACGTTAATAGCTTGATCAGCCAGGTCCTGAGAAAGCAAGCGAGCTTTGACACATTCCTCAGTGACTATAGCGTCTGAATTTGGCTTCACTTCAAAAAATGCATTGAATTCAGGAAGAAAAAAATCTGGTAGATATTTTTGACCATTTGATAAATCTATATATTCTTTCTCGTATTCAAATTGCACTCCAATACCATCAAAAAACACAGCCCAGCGAGCCTCTGTTCGTGAGCGGTATTCAATACCTTTATATGTTGTTTTAATTGCCTCAACTCTTTCTACTGCCATAGAGTCGTATCTCCTAACTTAAATAATTTAGCCTAACGCTTTGCTAAGTGGCAGACAACGCAACACTTAACCTAAAGCAACGCACCTTAAACACAAATCCAATTGGAACTGAAAATGCCACGCGTTGGCTGTCCGTCTTTAGCAATTTGTTATACAAAAATGGCCATTACACCATTTAATAGCAGTATTGGTATTGTCGGCCACATCATTAATGAGCTCAAATTATTCGTCCATTCTGATTGAAGTTCATAAGAGTAATTTATCTGACTATGATTTAGCGTTTTAGCCTCAAAAGCATCATTCAACTCATACCCCGACATTGTGGCTTCGACATTTGTTATAGAAAACACAGGATAATACAACGTTCCTAAATCTGGATGATGTACAAATACACGTATTAATTTCCAAGAGGCATCACAAGAGATTAAACGCTGACTTATCACATATTGCTCATCAACTTTAGCACCTTTAGGTATTAATGTTTCGTAGTTATACCCAGTATAGCTTTGTTCGTATTTAACAGCTTTCCAACCACAATCAGCTACAAACTCATCTCCAATCCAAGGATATATTATTTTATTTTCTTCGTGCTTCCAAACTAATGGCGTAATAAGTATTGCGACAACAACAATCGAAGAAACCTTCACTTTAAATGAACAGCCCTTCAACGTATAAATCAAAGTAATCATAAAAGGTAAAGACATAAAAAACCCGCTAAACCCTTGATTTACAGCCCCTGAAGCAATAAACAATACGCATATAATTAGAACTAAAAATAATTTGATTTTTTGCATTACTATGAAGCCTATCGATTTTGTATAACAGCTATTAGACAGAAAAATTCTTTATTTAAATGCAGGATTTTTCTGTCTAGTTTCTTATGTAGCCTATCTTAAACGACTGACTCTTTTAATAACAATTACTTATGCTTACTAATTTGTGATTGAACATGAAAATGTAGATGTTTTCCTATCTAACGAGACTAAGTGTTAAAAAAGTTGAGATCTGTGCTTAGTGGTATTGTTAAAACAAGTTTACTATTGATAATAAGAACAATATTTACAC
>NZ_JBFRLX010000052.1:0-1164 GCF_041470165.1 Vibrio sp. 10N.286.46.A8 | reverse complement strand
CCATTGAAGTTCGCATCTGGTGTGATGGTAAAGCTGCCATCGTCGTTTTGAGTAACTGTCGCATCGCCACCAACCGTTAGGCCACTAGCAGTTAGATCATCGCCTTCCACGTCAGAAGCTTGAGAAAGCAGTTGCTCTTGGCTTAGACGAATCGAACCGTCTTCGTCGACTGAGTAAGCAAGGTCGCCTGATACTGGCGTATCATCGACTGCTGTTACGCTTACATCGATGTTTGCCGCTACCGTATCGGTACCGTCTGATACATCGAAGCTGAAGTTGACGTCACCGTTGAAGTTCTCGTTTGGCGCAAAGGTGTAACTGCCGTCACCGTTATCAGTAAGAATGCCGTCACCGCCATCGTAGGTAACACCTTCAACAGAAAGGTTGTCACCTTCAATATCTGTCGCACCGGTTAGCAGATCTGCATCAGTAAACTGCAGCGTACCGTCTTCTTCTACACTGAACTGTTGATCTTGAGGAACTGGCAGATCATTGATTGGATTAACGGTTAAGTCAGCAGAAGCTTGAACCGTGTTAGTACCATCTGAGATATCAAAGCTGATATCGATATCGCCATTGAAGTTCTCATCTGGCGTGATGGTAAAACTGCCATCGTCGTTTTGAGTAACTGTCGCATCGCCGCCAACCGTTAGGCCACTAGCAGTTAGGTCATTGCCTTCCACGTCAGAAGCTTGAGAAAGCAATTGCTCTTGGCTTAGATGAATCGAACCGTCTTCATCGACTGAGTAAGCTAAGTCGCCAGATACTGGTGCATCATCGACTGCTGTTACGCTTACATCAATGCTTGCCGCTACCGTATCGGTACCGTCTGATACATCGAAGCTGAAGTTTACGTCACCATTGAAGTTCTCGTTTGGCGCAAAGGTGTACGTGCCATTACCGTTATCAGTAAGAATGCCGTCACCGCCATCGTAGGTCACTCCTTCAACCGTAAGGCGATCACCTTCAATGTCTGTCGCGCCTGTTAATAGATCAGCGTCAGTGAAGATAAGTGTGCCATCTTCTTCAACACTGAACTGTTGATCTTGAGGAACTGGCAGGTCATTGATTGGGTTAACGGTTAAATCGGCAGAGGCTTGAACCGTGTTAGTACCATCTGAGATATCGAAGCTGATATCAATATCACCATTGAAGTTCGCATCT
>NZ_JBFRLX010000051.1:1403-20180 GCF_041470165.1 Vibrio sp. 10N.286.46.A8 | reverse complement strand
GGTCTATAATTTCTAAAAAGAAAACCAACGAGGGTAACTATGACTAAGTCTGAATTGATTGAAAGACTGTGCGCTGAGCAAACGCATCTTTCTGCAAAAGAAATTGAAGACGCTGTAAAAGACATTTTAGAGCACATGGCTTCAACACTAGAAAGTGGTGATCGAATCGAAATTCGCGGCTTTGGCAGCTTTTCTCTGCATTACCGTGAACCTCGTGTTGGACGTAATCCTAAAACTGGTGACAAGGTTGAGTTGGAAGGTAAATACGTTCCTCACTTCAAACCAGGTAAAGAGCTACGCGAGCGAGTAAACTCAGGGTTGTAGACTACTTATCGGAATTAAGAAAAGCGGCATACTATAATGTATGCCGCTTTTTTATGACCATAATATGGTGGTCTGATTAGTAATTTTCCTGCATAATCGTACAGCTAACTAATCAATGAGTGATGAACTATGAAAATTATAAAAATAGTCGCTGTTATCGCACTTTTCCTAATGGCACTGGCTTTAGGCTCTCAAAACCAAACAATTGTGAATTTCAATTATTTGCTAGCGCAAGGTGACTTCCACCTGTCAAGCTTGCTAGGTGTTGTATTCGTTTCAGGTTTTGCTCTTGCTTGGTTAGTCTTTGGAAATATGCACATGCGATCTCAACTAAAAATTCATCGCTTGAAGAAGCAACTCAATAAGCAATCAAAGCAGGTCGCTGCTGAAACTAAAGCTTAAAGGCCATATTTGATGTTAGAGTTACTGTTCTTACTTTTGCCCATCGCAGCCGCTTATGGTTGGTATATGGGTAATCGTAATGCTCAGCAAGAAAAACAAAAGCAATCACACCAGATCTCCCGCCAATACGTGACGGGTTTGAACCTATTACTGTCAGACCAATCTGACAAAGCGGTTGATCACTTCATTGAGTTACTTCAAGTAGACAATGAAACCATCGATACTCACTTGGCTTTGGGCAACTTGTTCCGCTCAAGAGGCGAAGTCGACCGCGCTATTCGTATTCACCAAAATCTTATCTCTCGGTCTGGGCTTACCCTCGATCAAAAAAACCTCGCATTGCAACAATTAGCTAAAGACTATACGGTCTCAGGCTTTCTTGATCGCGCAGAGAAAATTTTTGAACAGCTTGTAGAAGAGCCTGATCATAAAGAAGGCGCTTTACAGCAGTTGGTTGCCATTTATCAGCAAACGCGTGAGTGGAATAAAGCGATTCATTACGGGAATATCTTAGTTAAGCTGAGCAAGAAGAAAATGAAGACGCGTGCGATGGTTGCACACTTCTGGTGTGAACTTGCGATGCAAGAACAAGCCGACGGCAACCGCCCTAAAGCGCTTCAGCACTTCAAGAAGGCCCTTTCAGAAGACCCTAAATGTGTTCGAGCCAGTATTGCTTTAGGAAAATTCCATTTAGCCAATGAAGATTATCACAAGACAATTACTTATTTAGAGTCAGTTCTCGATCAAGATATCGACTTCATTAGCGAAGTCCTGCCAACGCTTGCTGAGTGTTACCACAAACTTGGACAAGAAGCGCAGTTGGTCGAGTTCCTTAAAGCGTGTATTCAGAAGAAAGCCGGTGTTTCCGCTGAGTTGATGCTGGCTCAACTCGTTGCCGACCATGAAGATGTTGGCTCTGCTCAAGAGCTACTGACAAAGCAGCTTGTTAAAAACCCAACCATGAAAGGTTTTTATCGATTAATTGATTATCACCTAGAGGAAGCGGAAGAAGGTAGAGCCAAAGACAGCTTAACAACGCTTCAATCTATGGTTGGTGAACAACTCAAGGTTAAGCCTCATTACCGATGCCGTCAGTGTGGTTTCTCAACTCACTCAATGTATTGGCACTGCCCTTCATGTAAGGGGTGGGGAACGATCAAGCCTATTCGTGGGCTTGATGGTGAATAGATTTGTGGTCATTTTAAGACCAAATTATTAATTGCAGCTTTCGGGCTGCATTTTTATGACTGTTATTTATGGCCTGATTGGTATAAATATTTTGTAGAAAGTTAACTGCGTTAGGAGATGAAATGAACGACCAAAAAATCATTGTAGCATTGGATTATGATAACCAAGCGGATGCGTTAGCCTTTGTCGATCGTATTGACCCAGCATCTTGCCGCCTAAAAGTTGGCAAAGAGATGTTTACTCTGTTTGGCCCTGAATTTGTTCGTGAATTACATAAACGTGGTTTCTCTGTGTTTTTGGACCTTAAGTTCCACGATATCCCGAACACATGTTCAAAAGCGGTACGTGCTGCCGCTGAGATGGGCGTGTGGATGGTGAACGTACACGCGAGCGGTGGCGAGCGTATGATGACGGCTTCTCGTGAAATTTTGGAACCATATGGTAAAGATCGTCCATTGTTAATCGGTGTGACGGTACTAACCAGTATGGAGCAATCTGACTTAGCGGGTATCGGTCTGGATCTAGAGCCACAGCAACAAGTGATGCGCTTAGCGTCTTTGACTAAAAACTCAGGCCTAGACGGTGTTGTATGTTCTGCACAAGAGGCTTCTTTACTTAAAGGAGCACTTGGTCAAGAGTTCAAGCTAGTTACTCCAGGTATTCGTCCTGTAGGTGCTGATGTTGGTGACCAGAAGCGTATCATGACGCCTTCTAAGGCGATTGAATCAGGTTCAGATTACCTTGTTATTGGCCGTCCCATCACTCAAGCTATAGACCCTGCGGCGGTACTTGCAGAGATCAACGGTACGATAGCTTAAGTTTGAGAACGCGATATAAATAAAGAAGGCCAGCAAATTGCTGGCCTTCTTATAGGTGTACTAAATACAGAATTGGTCTGGAGTAGACTTGTTCTAAACGGCTTAAACCGGAGCGCCACTATGAAACTTAAAGTCGCTGTCTTCTGAAGTGATAAGCTCTGCTTCAACTTGCGCAAAATGAGCAATACGCTCAGAGATATCTTTCCCTGCGATTTTTTCCGCGAGTTCAAGATAGTCTTGATAGTGACGAGCTTCTGAACGAAGTAGAGATACGTAAAACTTTTCCATGTCTTCTTCTAAGAAAGGAGCCAGCTTAGCAAAGCGTTCACAAGAGCGAGCTTCAATAAATGCACCGATAATAAGCTTATCAACCAGAGCATCAGGCTCGTAAGTTTTAACTTGCTTGATTAACCCCTTAGCGTAGCGACCCGCCTCGATCGGTTGATAAGTCACGCCTTTTTTTACCATTAATTCCATCACTTGGTAGAAGTGATGCAGTTCTTCTTTGATCAGCAATACCATTTTATCAATCAAGTCAGCACCGTAATTACAGCCTTCTTTCGCTGTAATTTGCTTTGATACATTGCTTTTACCACGTAGAGATTCCAAGTCTCCAATACGACGGTAAGCAAATTGCTCGTAGGGCAAAATCCACTCATTCAGTTGCTTCGCGCTTTCTTTATCTACCGCATATTTACGGATAAGGAACAAAGCACTTTGAGCTGCTTTAAGTTCACAAAGCATGTGATCGCGTAGAATGATATGAAGGTTTTCAGGCTTCTTGGCTTCATCTATCCATGAATCTGGCGTTTCAGCTTTAAGAAAAGAGTGTATAGGGGCTAATAATTCTTGATACATGGTAAGGGCAAGTTTGTTGATAATGCGGGATTTTATCACAGCTTAAGAGATCCCCCTATACGGAGAAAGGAAATTCCACAGGTACAAAAAAGGCCGCTAATTTAAATAGAGCGGCCTTTAAGTGTTGAGTTAGAGCGTTACCATTTTTTCTTCTGACCGAATAGAGCATCCATGTCATCTTCACGCTCTTTCGATTCCATCTGCTGTAAATCTTCTGCGTTTTTATTTAGGCGCTTCTGATCAAGATCGTCAAGCATCTGTTGTAGCTTGTCTTTCGCTTGATTGGAGTATGCGTCGTTTTTAGTGGCTAATGCATCGATGCCTTTGCGCAACAGTTGAATCGCTGTGCCAGGCTGTCCACGAGATATCGAGTCATTTGCACGTTTGATAACATTCTCGATGTTGATGCGAATTTGGATTGTTTCTAAGCGAGCGTTTTCAACCACAAAAGCTTGAGTATTAAAACGTCCTTTATTGTGCTCGTTACGAACCGTGTCACGCAAGCGTTTAACTAGCTTAAGCATCATGATTGCTTGTTTGTCACTACTAGGCATGCGAAAAGCGGTGCTTTCGCCCCCTTGGTGGTTCTCTTTAAGCTGAGTGATTTGTTGCTTTACGCTTTCGATGCGTTGGGCAAGCTGCTTATTTTTAGGATCGAGTTCATACATATTAACCAATGCATCAAGAATTCGATTGTTTAAGCATATAAGAAGATCTTGGCTAAACGGCATGTGGTGAGCATTGCCAATTAACTCTTCTGTTCCATCTATAATGGTTAGATAACGAGAAGCTTCCTGTTTCTTCGTTGTTTCTACCTTAACTTTGTATTGAAGCATGATGTTGTAGCCTAAAACCAACACCAAAAGCACGGCTACCAAGGCGATTATTAAACCAATATTCATATATTTGTGTCTGCTTATTGTTTTCTATAGCTAACTAGAGAGGATACACGATTCCATTGTGTATAGGCACTTGTAAATTACAATTTTTGATTATCTCTTGTTGAGCGCAATCGGCAATCAAAATTTACTAACTAATGTGTGAGAATGAGGAGTGGCTTACAAAGCGTCAGTGATGTTTTTATTTGTTACGCTTTAAAAGCTCGATATTTCTGTCATTTTAGTTCTCGAAGCGTTATAACTATTAATTATATTACACGAGACTATAACGCTCTATTTGCAAATAAGTTAGCGCAGAAATGAGTAAAGGATTACGAGGTTAGATATGAAGTTACAGCAACTGAAGTACATTGTTGAGGTTCTAAACCATAACCTAAATGTTTCAGCGACAGCAGAGAGTTTGTACACATCTCAGCCCGGCATAAGTAAACAGGTTAGATTACTTGAAGACGAGCTAGGCATTCAAATATTTGAGCGTAGCGGTAAGCATTTAACTCAGGTTACACAAGCCGGTGAGGATATTATTCGTATCTCTCAAGAGATTTTGGCTCGTGTTGAGAGTATTAAAGCGGTTGCGGGTGAGCACACTCATCCTGAGATGGGCACATTGAATATTTCAACCACTCATACTCAAGCTCGTTATGCACTCCCAGATGTGATTAAAGGTTTCACGGCGCGTTATCCAAAAGTGTCGCTTCACATGCATCAAGGCACGCCAAGCCAGATGTCAGAAGCGGTAGCTAAGGGTACAGCGAACTTTGCGATTGCAACGGAAGCGCTACACCTTTATCAAGATGCAATTATGCTGCCTTGTTATCATTGGAACCGTTCGATCGTGGTAACGAAAGATCACCCTCTTGCACAGAAACGAAATATCTCGATTGAAGATCTTGCCGCTTATTCTCTCGTGACTTATGTATTTGGTTTTACTGGCCGTTCCGAGCTGGATACAGCATTTAACAAAGTAGGCTTAACACCGCGTGTTGTGTTTACCGCGACGGATGCTGATGTGATTAAAACTTATGTTCGGATGGGGATCGGGGTGGGTGTAATTGCAAGCATGGCGATTGACCACGAGCAAGATACAGACTTGGTTGCTATTGACGCGAGCCATCTATTTGGTGCTAGCACCACAAGTATTGGCTTTAGAAAAGGCACTTTCCTGCGTTCTTACATGTTTGACTTTATGGAGCGTTTTGCACCGCACTTAACTCGCCCTGTAGTTGAGCAAGCTATTTCTTTGAAATCGAATGAAGAGATCGAAGAGATGTTTAAAGACATCGACTTACCCGTTCGCTAAGGGTCATAGTCTTACCTAGATTCCCAATTCGGCCTGTTTACAGGCCGTTTTCATTTAAGCTCATTTGTGGTTTTATTGCTGGTAGGTTGTCTTTATACAACCTCAATTTGTAACCTTCCTTTCCATTTAGGCCTCTTACCCCTACAATCATCGCACCATAGGGGGAAGCATGCATTCACGATTCAAAATACTCGATTCATTTTTGCTAGAGCACCAGATTTACTGGCGTTCAGAGCCTTTTCACCTATGCCAAACTCACGATCAGCCATGGACAGACGTGAACCTTCCACTTGTCGATTGGTTAGATGGTTTGAGTATTGAACGCATTCAGACGCTAAAAGAACAGCCTCAAGTTCTGATTTCGGAACTTATGCGTTTTCTCCCAGAGTTAGGGAATGCCAATCAACACATCCAGTTTGATAATTCGGCTTTAGTTGGGCTTGATCTTCCGCGCGGTACTGCCGATGGTATCCCCGGCAGAAAGCTGCAACAAATTGTCGCGATGGGAGAGGCTTCATTAAAAGAGCATCATGGTAAAGAGTGGCTTGAATGGTGTTCTGGCAAAGGCTTTCTCGGTCGAATCTTATCTCAGCAATCAGATCAAAAGGTCACTAGCTTTGAGTGGCAACAGTCACTGTGTGAAAGCGGGCAAAAGATTGCAGATGACCAGAAACTAGAGATGGACTTTGTTCAAGGTGACGCGTTTTCAAAAGATGCAGATCGGGTGTTTAACTCAAATCAACATGCTGTTGCTCTTCACGCTTGTGGTGATCTTCATGTTGAATTAGTGAAGAAATCTGTTTCACATGGGCTTCCTGCAGTCACCATTTCTCCATGTTGCTACCATCTTATTCGCGATGAAAGCTACCAAGCGATGTCATCCGTTGCGAAAAGCTCAGCATTAACGTTGAGCAAGAGCGACTTAAGAATCCCGCTTCAAGAAACCGTCACTGGTGGTGAAAGAGTAAAAAGACACCGTCAGTTAGAAATGAGTTACCGATTAGGCTTTAGCCAACTACTTAAGGGTGAGCTTGGTGTCGACGAGTACATTCCTGTACCAAGCATCAAGAAATCGGAGCTATCCGAAGGCTTTGAATCATTTTGTTGCTGGGCATCTGAAGTGAAAGATATATCGCTGGGTTCAGATATTGATTTTGACTCTTATTTAATTCAAGGCGAAGCGCTTTTCTGGGAAATGGAAAAGCTGAGTTTAGTTCAACAAGTCTTTAGAAGACCTTTAGAGATATGGTTGGCCTTAGATCGTGCCATTTATCTGCAAGAACAAGGTTATCAAGCTTCGATTGAAGAGTTCTGCGAACGTAGTGTAACGCCAAGAAACCTATTGATTCATGGGGTTAAGATCGAGCGCTAGCGGTAAACAGCACTGGTACGTGTTTTTACGATCTAACATCATGAATGCAAAATAAAGCTATAAATACAAAAAAGCCAGCGCGACATTATGTCGTACTGGCTTTTTGTTTAATGTGTATGAGTTAACTGAACGCTTCAACGAGAAGGTTATTGCGTTCAGTTAGCCATTACATCATTAGTTAAACATCGCGATTGCTTCTGCAGGCGCTACGTATTCTAGGTCAAAGCTTTCTGCAACTTCTTTACAAGTCACTTTACCGTGGATTACGTTTAGACCTTCTAGGAAACCTTCATCAGATAGAAGTGCTTCGCGGTAACCTTTGTTCGCTAGCTTAACAATGTAAGGAAGTGTTGCATTGTTTAGTGCGTAAGTAGAAGTACGAGCAACGGCACCCGGCATGTTAGCAACACAGTAGTGAACTACGTCATCAACGATGTAAGTTGGATCGGCATGAGTTGTCGCGTGTGAAGTTTCGAAACAACCACCTTGGTCGATTGCAACGTCAACAACTGCTGAACCTGGCTTCATCTTAGCGATGTGATCTTTTGTAACAAGTTTAGGAGCGGCTGCGCCTGGGATTAGTACTGCACCAATCACTAGGTCTGCTTCTAGAACATGCTTCTCAATAGCGTCTTCAGTAGAATAAACCACTTTTGCGCGACCTTGGAATTCTTCATCAAGACGACGAAGCGTATCTACGTTGCGATCAAGAATGGTTACGTCTGCACGAAGGCCAACAGCCATACGTGCTGCGTTAGCACCAACAACACCGCCGCCAACAACAACAACTTTTGCTGGCTCAACACCTGGAACGCCGCCAAGAAGAAGACCACAACCACCGTTAGATTTCTCTAGTGTTTGTGCACCTGCTTGAATAGACATGCGACCAGCGACTTCAGACATTGGTGCTAATAGTGGCAAGCGACCCATATTATCTGTTACAGTCTCATAGGCTACGCAGACAGCTTTGCTCTTGATTAGCTCTTCCGTTTGTGGAAAATCTGGTGCAAGGTGTAAATAGGTAAATAATATTTGCCCTTCGCGAAGCATAGCTCGCTCGACAACTTGAGGTTCTTTAACCTTTACAATCATTTCTGCTTTCGCGAAAACGTCAGCAGCAGTAGGAAGAATGGATGCGCCTACAGCGATGTAATCATCGTCTGAAAAACCGATACCATTACCGGCATTGGTTTCTACAAAAACTTGGTGGCCGTGTGAGATTAGTTCTCTCACGCTAGCTGGGGTCATACCAACGCGGTATTCGTGGTTCTTGATTTCCTTAGGTACGCCAATGATCATCCTGACTCCTCATTTTATTTTGGTTGTTTTATCTATGTGTAGGGTAATTCTGTCGAATTAATATCTAGTATAGATATGTTTAAGTAAAATTTGATACTGAATATTAAAAAGTTGTAGTATATTTTTTTGCAAGGAAGTAATAAGGTGGAATAAAAAATGGCAGACAATTATAAGAAGCCGTCCAAGGAACTAGATCGTATTGACCGCAACATTCTTAATGAGTTGCAAAAAGACGGTCGTATCTCAAACGTTGAACTCTCAAAACGAGTAGGACTTTCTCCAACTCCATGTCTTGAGCGTGTTCGTCGTTTAGAGCGTCAAGGTTACATTACTGGGTACACAGCATTGCTGAACCCACAGTACCTTGATGCTTCACTTTTAGTGTTTGTTGAAATTACGTTGAACCGTGGTGCGCCAGATGTGTTCGAACAATTCAACACCGCTGTGCAGAAACTGGATGACATCCAAGAGTGTCATTTAGTGTCGGGTGATTTTGACTATCTTCTAAAAACACGTGTATCTGATATGGGTGCTTACCGTAAGCTACTGGGTGATACGTTACTTCGTCTACCAGGCGTAAACGACACTCGAACTTACGTTGTAATGGAAGAAGTGAAACAAACCAATCAACTTGTGATTAAAACTCGTTAATCACAATTGGTGAAATGAAAGAAAGCGGACATTTGTTCCGCTTTCTTGCTTTCTGGAATTGGGTTTTTCTGTTTGATATGGTTAAATCAACAGTAGTTTCATTGAAACGAGCGGCTATTGCCGCTCGAGATGTTTTTATCCCGTTTAATTATTAAGTTGGTTTATGTTCAAGCAGAGCAGTAATAAAGTAGAAACAATCATTAAAACGAGTGAAGAGCCTCAGTCTCCTCGTTTAAGTGGTTCTCAACGTCTAAAAGAGTGCAGCCTAATTCTAGGTGTTCTCTTCTCTATTCTACTTGCCGTTGCGTTATTAACTTTTAGTCCTGCTGACCCATCATGGTCGCAAACGGCTTGGGGTGGTGATATTCAAAATGCAGGAGGCTACGTAGGTGCATGGTTGGCGGATACGCTTTTCTTTGTGTTTGGTTCTTTAGCTTATCCTTTACCTATCTTGGTGACGGTTGCTGCGTGGGTATTATTCCGTAAACGTAATGAAGATGAGCAGATCGATTTCATGCTGTGGGGTACTCGTTTACTTGGATTGACTGTCCTTATTCTTACTAGCTGTGGTTTAGCGGATATCAACTTCGATGATATTTGGTACTTTTCATCTGGTGGTGTAGTCGGTGATGTATTAACAAGTCTTGCACTTCCAACGCTGAACGTTCTTGGCAGTACACTGGTTCTTCTTTTCTTATGGGGAGCTGGCTTTACCCTATTAACGGGCATTTCTTGGTTAAGTATTGTTGAATGGTTAGGCGAGTGTGCAATCAAATCCTTTACGTCAGCCGTTAATAAGGCGCGCGGCCAAGATCAAGAGCTGCTTGAACCTCAGTTAACAGAATCGGCAGACCGCGATTTAATCGAAGAACGTCATCAAGAGCCGAGTTACCGTGATGTTCCTGCTTTAGAAGATAACAAAGAATCAAAAGAGCATGATCTACTAGATCCTGCGATGAGCTTCTCAGCGACCAATGAGTCTTCAGGCGAGGCTACAAATGCGCTAGACAGTGCCGCGTCGCCGAAGCGCCATTACAATATTCATATGCCTGTCGAGGCGCCAGCGAAGCAAGACGCTTCAGCTCAAGAAGTGTCTGATATTCAACGTAAACCTGAAGTTGAACCTGACCCTGCTGCGCCTGTTTACCAAGCGCCAGAAGAGCCTTTGGAAGAGGGCATTGAGCGCTCGAAGCAGTTGAATGCAACGATAGAGCAGCTAGAGAATGCTGCAATGTATGAAGATGATCTAGCGGCTCAAGAGCAAGTTGACGCACATGAATCTCAGGTTGCGTATCAACAATACATGCAAAACGAACAAGCAGAAGTTAGTCCAACTCATAGTGACTTTGATAGTGCTGAAACAGCAACGGATAGTTCCTCTGAAGTCGAGGGTGAACTCGGTGCAGAAGACGTTCAGCCTGAATCTTTATATGCTTCGCCAGTGGATGAAACAGAAGAAACAATCGAAGACGATTCTTCTGTGCAAGCATCTCAGTTTGATATGGCGGAAGAGCAAGATGAACAAGCTTCAGTGTTCCAACCGGTATCGATTGAAGATGTTAATACTGAGCAACAAGAGCCTTTAGCTGCCCAACAAGGTAATGCGGAGTTTGAGCAAGCTAACGAACAAACTGAAGAGCTTGCTGTTGATCTTCCATGGGAGGAGGTCTCGGAAGATGAGTCTGCGCACCAAGACCAAGATGTAGCAGCATTCCAAAATCTGGTATCTGAAGCGCAAGCGAATATGGCGGCGACACAAAACCCGTTCTTGGTACAGCAAGATGTGAATTTGCCCAAACCTGCCGAGCCATTGCCAACACTTGAGCTGTTGTTCCACCCTGAAAAACGTGAAACCTTTATTGACCGCGATGCACTAGAGGCGATTGCTCGTCTTGTTGAATCGAAGCTAGCGGACTACAAGATAAAGGCAGATGTGGTTGATATCTTCCCTGGCCCTGTCATCACTCGATTCGAACTCGATCTGGCTCCTGGCGTGAAAGTGAGCCGTATTTCTGGTCTTTCTATGGACTTAGCGCGTTCACTTTCTGCATTGGCAGTGCGGGTCGTAGAGGTAATACCGGGTAAACCTTATGTTGGTTTGGAATTGCCGAACATGAGCCGTCAAACCGTATTCTTCTCCGATGTGGTAGGTAGCCCTCAGTTCCAAGAAGCGACGTCACCAACGACCGTTGTTCTAGGACAAGATATTGCAGGTGAAGCGGTTATTGCTGATTTATCGAAGATGCCACACGTACTGGTTGCAGGTACCACCGGTTCTGGTAAGTCGGTGGGTGTGAACGTGATGATCTTGAGTATGCTTTACAAGGCATCGCCTGAAGACGTTCGTTTCATCATGATTGACCCGAAAATGTTGGAATTGTCTATCTATGAAGGTATTCCACATCTATTGTCTGAAGTCGTTACCGACATGAAAGATGCGTCTAACGCCCTTCGTTGGTGTGTTGGCGAAATGGAACGTCGTTATAAACTGATGTCGGCACTTGGTGTTCGTAACATTAAAGGCTACAACGACAAATTGAAGATGGCTGCGGAAGCGGGTCACCCAATTCATGATCCTCTGTGGAAACCGGGCGACAGCATGGACCCTGAAGCACCATTATTGGAAAAACTGCCTTACATCGTAGTTGTCGTCGATGAATTCGCCGATTTAATCATGGTAGTTGGTAAGAAAGTTGAAGAATTGATTGCTCGTTTGGCACAAAAAGCACGTGCGGCGGGTGTTCACTTGATCCTAGCGACTCAGCGCCCGTCAGTGGATGTTATTACGGGTCTTATTAAAGCCAATATCCCGACACGTGTAGCCTTTACTGTATCAACCAAAACGGACTCTCGAACGATTCTTGACCAAGGTGGTGCAGAATCATTATTGGGTATGGGTGATATGTTGTACTTACCACCGGGTTCAAGCCACACAACTCGTGTACACGGTGCGTTTGCATCTGATGATGATGTACACGCGGTCGTGAATAACTGGAAAGCACGTGGTAAGCCAAACTATATTGAAGAGATTACGAACGGCGACCAAACCCCAGAAACACTATTGCCGGGTGAGAAGATGGAAGGCGATGAAGAAGTCGATCCTCTGTTTGATCAAGTTGTCGAACATGTTGTTCATTCACGCCGAGGTTCGGTTTCTGGTGTGCAACGTCGATTTAAGATCGGCTACAACCGTGCCGCACGAATTGTCGAGCAATTAGAAGCTCAAGGTATTGTCAGTGCTCCAGGACATAACGGTAACCGAGAAGTCTTGGCGCCAGCGCCACCAAAAGATTAGTTCCAATAGGAACTCATAACTATTCAGTCGGTCAAAACCAAAACATGACCGACTTATGTTCTAACAGGATTATTGATGAAAAAAGTATTCGCACTTTTATTTATGAGCTTCTCAGTATTTGCTTCTCCGAAAGAAGAGTTGAGTAGCCGCTTGTCGCTGAATGCAGGTTTTAGCGCTGACTTTAAACAAGTTGTCACCAGCCCTGACGGTGATGTTGTGATGGAAGGCGAGGGCACAGTAGAGATTGCACGCCCTAGCTTGTTCCGTTGGGAAACGACTTTCCCTGATGAAAACCTATTGGTCTCTGATGGTCAAAGCTTGTGGTACTACAGTCCGTTCATTGAACAAGTGAGCATTTACTGGCAAGAACAAGCCACATCGCAAACGCCATTTGTATTGCTGACTCGTAACCAAGAAAGCGATTGGGACAACTACAACGTCGCGCAAACGGGTAACCAATTTACGCTAACGCCAACGGCTGTGGACTCTAATCAGGGCGATTTCCAGATTAACATCACCAAGAAAGGCATTGTTCAGGGCTTTAATGTGATTGAACAAGACGGCCAAAAAGGTGAGTTTACCTTTAACAATGTTGACTTAGGTAAACCTGCTGCTGACCGCTTTACTTTTGTGGCGCCGGAAGGTGTCGAGGTCGACGACCAAAGAAACTGATCCAAACTGGCAGATCGTTTGGTAGTAAGTCGATAGGTATTGATGCCATCAACGAATCAAGAGATTGCAATTGAGTAATTACAGCTTAGATTTTGCGGGGGACGAAGATTTTCGTCCCCTTGCTGCTCGTATGAGACCTGAAACTGTTGAACAGTATATTGGTCAGCAGCATATATTAGGTCCAGGTAAACCCCTTCGCAGAGCGTTGGAGGCGGGCCATATCCACTCCATGATTTTATGGGGGCCTCCGGGCACCGGTAAAACCACGCTGGCAGAAGTGGCAGCTAATTACGCCAATGCAGAAGTCGAGCGCGTGTCAGCAGTGACTTCGGGTGTAAAAGACATTCGTATCGCCATTGAAAAAGCGCGTGAGAACAAGCAAGCAGGGCGTAGAACGATTCTATTTGTGGACGAAGTCCATCGCTTTAATAAAAGTCAGCAAGATGCGTTCTTACCTCATATCGAAGATGGCACGGTTACGTTTATCGGCGCGACCACAGAAAACCCTTCTTTTGAGTTAAACAACGCTTTGTTATCACGTGCGCGTGTCTACAAACTGACTTCGCTTAATACTGAGGATATCTCCCTCGTCATTCGCCAAGCCATTGAAGATAAACAGCGTGGCTTGGGTGATGTGTCGGCTGATTTTGCTGATAACGTATTAGATCGTCTTGCGGAGCTGGTCAACGGTGATGCACGTATGTCGCTCAACTATCTAGAGCTGCTGTATGACATGGCGGAAGACAACGACAAAGGCGAGAAAGCGATAACATTGCAGTTGTTAGCTGAGGTGGCTGGTGAGAAGGTTGCTCGTTTCGATAACAAGGGTGATATTTGGTACGACCTAATCTCCGCCGTTCATAAGTCGATTCGAGGCTCTAATCCCGATGCTGCGTTGTATTGGTCGGCGCGAATGATTGCAGCGGGTTGTGACCCTTTGTATATAGTAAGACGCTTGCTGGCGATTGCTTCTGAAGATATTGGTAATGCTGATCCAAGAGCAATGCAGGTCGCAATGTCGGCTTGGGATTGCTTCACGCGTATTGGCCCAGCAGAAGGGGAGCGTGCGATTGCGCAGGCGGTTGTCTATCTAGCGTGTGCGCCAAAGAGTAACGCTGTTTACACGGCTTGGAAGCAAGCCTTAACGGATGCTCACAACCTTCCTGAATATGAAGTCCCTCATCATTTACGTAATGCACCCACAACTTTGATGAAGGACATGGGCTACGGGCAAGAATACCGTTATGCTCATGATGAACCAGGTGCCTACGCCGCTGGAGAAAAGTATTTGCCGCCTGAAATGGGCGAAACACAATACTATTTCCCAACAAAACGAGGCTTAGAGACCAAAATTGGCGAGAAGCTAGATTATCTGGCGGATTTGGACGCAAAAAGCCCACAAAAACGCTATGAAAAGTAGTCTTTTTTGGATATCGTTACCTAGTCATAAAAATTCAATTAAATCGTTACAAATTGGTCGAAATAGCACCAGTTTTAGGGGTTTAGCAGTGATTCAGTAGCAATCTACTGAATATTCAAATAACTTAAGCATAGGATTAGCAATGCTGGATTCTAAATTACTTCGAGCTGAGCTGGATGAAACAGCGGCAAAATTAGCACGTCGAGGCTTCATCCTTGATGTAGAGACAATTCGTGAACTTGAAGAAAAACGTAAGTCCCTTCAGATGAAAACTGAAGAGCTACAAGCGTTACGTAACTCTCGATCGAAGTCCATTGGTCAAGCGAAAGCAAAAGGCGACCATGAAGAAGCTGAGCGTATCCTTGCAGAAGTAGGCAACTTAGGCGCAGAACTAGACCAAGCTAAAGTAACATTGGCTGAGCTTCAATCTGAGCTAGAAACGATCACAATGTCAATTCCTAACCTACCTGACGCAGAAGTGCCAGATGGTAAAGATGAAGACGACAACGTAGAAGTTTCTCGTTGGGGTCAACCTAAGACTTACGACTTCGAAGTGAAAGATCACGTGGATCTTGGCGAAATGTCTGGCGGTCTTGATTTTGCTAGCGCAGTTAAAATCTCTGGTTCTCGTTTTATCGTGATGAAAGGCAAATTCGCACGTCTACACCGTGCTATTGCTCAGTTCATGCTGGACCTTCACACTGATGAGCACGGCTACACAGAAATGTACGTACCGTACCTAGTGAACCACGATAGCCTATACGGTACTGGTCAACTTCCTAAGTTCGGCGAAGACTTGTTCCACACAAGCCCGCTAACTGAGCAAGTAAGTGATGTACCGCTTAAGACGTTATCGCTTATCCCTACTGCGGAAGTACCGGTAACGAACATGGTTCGTGACACGATTACTGATGAAGCTGAACTGCCACTTAAGATGACAGCTCACACACCATGTTTCCGTTCTGAAGCGGGTTCTTACGGACGTGACACTCGTGGTCTTATCCGTATGCACCAATTCGACAAAGTTGAATTAGTACAAATTACTAAGCCAGAAGACTCAATGGCAGCGCTTGAAGAGCTAACTGGTCACGCTGAGAAAGTACTTCAACTTCTAGAGCTTCCTTACCGTAAAGTGATTCTATGTACGGGTGACATGGGCTTCGGTTCTGCGAAAACTTATGACTTAGAAGTGTGGGTTCCTGCACAAGAGACTTACCGTGAAATCTCTTCTTGTTCAAACATGTGGGATTTCCAAGCGCGTCGTATGCAAGCTCGTTTCCGTCGTAAAGGCGAGAAGAAACCTGAACTTGTACACACACTAAACGGTTCTGGTCTTGCTGTTGGTCGTACTATGGTTGCTATTCTTGAGAACAACCAAGAAGCAGATGGTCGTATTGCTATCCCAACAGTACTTCAGCCATACATGGGCGGCGTAACGCACATCGGTTAATACCAATTTAGGTTCATCGAATTTAGATTAGTCTATCTCGTTAGAATTGTTAAAAGGCTTTGCTGTAATGGCAAAGCCTTTTTTGTATGCGGACGTTGTTTAAATAGAAGCTACATATATGAGAAGGCAGCCTCGGAAGTATTGTTTGCTTGTTTCCAGGCCAAATCTGCTTGCTTACATGCCAGAAGCGCCTTTCGGTAATAGTTTTGATAGCTGTTTTGTGTCAGCTCATCAATCGTATAAAGCTGTGTGATCACTTCGTCACATTGCTTAATGATGGTTAGCACTTGTTTCGCACCCATTGAATCAGGCCAAATAACAGAGAGCAATTTTATCGTATTCATACATACGTTCTTGATCATCGGACATCGTTTATGAATATCTAAGTAAGCCACAAGCACCTGTTTGTAGTCTGACTTTGCTAGTTTGATGCCGATATTCTTCTCTTTGAGCCAGTTCATTTTTGCGGTGTTGCGATGTTTCATCTCAGTGCACATCGTTATCTGACTTGAAACCACTGTCTCGCTCGCTGTTTTCACTATCAACATGCTGCAACGGTTTTCCGCAATTTTAAACTCGTTTTCACAACTCATCCTATCCAATAACCATGCATGGTGATAAATCACAGGGAAGGCATCAAAGTCATTCTTGTCGTGCAATGCGGTTAGTATAGTGACTGCTTTTTGATATTGGTTAGCTTCCATCGCGATGTGAGCTGCGATAAGTGCTAAGTCAGTTTGAAGCCCTGATCTTGCCTCGGTAGGGATCTTCGAAATTAAGTAATTGACGTGACCCAAATTCGCTTGCTTATCGATGCCATCTGAGGCGCAATAGAGCAAGAATCGTATATGATTTAGCTTCATATATAGGTTGTCTCGAAAGGTGTCCTTATTGATTTGCACATGGTTTTGGTAGTGGAATAGCGCTGTTTTAGTATCATTAACCGATAAGCATAGATTTGCGATTGCCAGTTCTCTCTCAGAGTTACCTGGTGTTAGTTTACTCGCTAACTTGAAGTGAGCAATGGCTGCCGGAACCTTATTGCTGATCAGGTTTACTTGAGCTGCTTGGTCTCGATACAAAGTGCAGGTTGGCGAAGAATTGATCAAACTTTCAATCATCGACTGTGCTTCGCTAAGCTGGCCCAGATTCGCAAGGCTGTTTGCTAATCCTGCTTGAGCCCAATCAAAACTGCCTTCATCTATCGCTTTCTGATAGACATTCTTGGCTTCCTCGTAGAGCTCTAGTTTTGATAGAAAGCTCCCTCGAAATTGCTGGATTGTTGCGAAGTATTCGGGATGAAACGCGGCAAGCCCTTCGCAATGCTCTAGGCCCGCTTCATAGTTATTCTCTCTCTCAGCCTTATAAATGTCTTGTAAAATTAGCTTCTTCCTTAAGGAACTGGTGATGCGCTGTTTTAGAGTTTCGCGGTTAAACGGTTTTAACAAATAGTTGTCAGGTCGTAGTTCAAGGATAGGGCGTATCGATAGAGCTGAATTTTCACCTGTAACAAGAATAAATATTCCGTCATCTTTTAACCTGTTGGCTTGCTTCAATTCTTCGAATAGCTGTTTACCGTTGATCGTGTTACCAAAGTTATAATCACAAATGATGACATCAAAAGTTGTGTCATTCGTGATGGTCATTGCAACACGAGGCGATTTCGCAATGGCAATCAAACGTTCTGAAAAACCAATATGAACCAGCATGTTACGAATGGTTGATAACACTATTGTTGAGTCATCAATGATAAGTGCATTTAGTTGGGTTAATTTCATGCTTATTTTAAATTATTTACTGACGTGAATTACGTAGCTATTGCGGATTGTCTTGATGTTTTACACGACCGACAAAACAAGAAGCGTTAGGTTTCTACGAAGTTGATAGAAGCTTTCGCTAGAATTGGATTCTTTTTTGCGAATATTTTTATCTAATAGGAGTTATAAATATTGGCTAATTTGATTCTGAGATGAACTCGAATAAGGAAGTTCATTCATTATATTCAGTACCAAAATGGCGCGTATTTTATGACGGCTTTTTACCCGAGAGGTAACACTCTTTTGCTAATTATTTTTATGGAGAGGATTAAATTTATTTGTGGGGTTTTCGAGTTAAAATCAAAGATAAAACAATGGCTTGGGGTGTGTTTGTTGGCTGGTTTTTTACGTGAAGGATAAGCCGCCGTTAGTATTTTATGGGCGGCTTATAGGTTTTCTAAATGATGTTTGTTAAATCAACTTGGCTTGAAGTAAGCAGATTGTTGGAGGGCTTTATCAATAGATGAAACAAGTTGTTCGATGTGCTCAGCCTTGCTAATGAAAGGAGGCATCATATAAATCAACTTACCGAACGGACGTATCCAAACGCCTTGTTCAACAAAGTGAGCTTGGATGGTTTCCATATCGACAGGTGTGTGGGTTTCAACGACGCCAATAGCGCCCAACCAGCGAACATCTTTGACAAGAGCATGCTTGAGTAGAGGCGGTAGTAACTCAGAAAAGAGTTGTTCAATCTGATGAGTCTGATTTTGCCAATGACCTTGCTCTATGATGGACAAACTTGCCGCACCTACTGCACAAGCTAAAGGGTTGCCCATGAAGGTTGGCCCGTGCATAAAGCACCCGGCTTCACCGCCACATACCGTGTCGGCGACATCTTTACTCGCAAGCGTCGCTGACAGCGTCATGTAGCCACCAGTTAAAGCCTTCCCTACGCATAAGATATCAGGTTGAACATCGGCATGTTCGCAAGCAAAAAGTTTCCCTGTACGGCCAAATCCGGTCGCAATCTCATCCAAGATCAGCAAGACGTTGAATTCATCACACAGCA
>NZ_JBFRLX010000051.1:0-736 GCF_041470165.1 Vibrio sp. 10N.286.46.A8 | reverse complement strand
TGAATTCATCACACAGCAAGCGAACCTGTCTCAGGAATTCAGGATGGTAGATACGCATACCGCCAGCACCTTGAACGATTGGCTCTAAGATCACCGCAGCGACTTCTTGATGGTGGGTTGCCAGCTTTTCTCGAAAGCTGTTGATGTCGTTGGCGTCCCATTGATCCCAAAATCCCGTTTTTGGTGAATCAGCAAAAATGTGCTCAGGCAAAAATCCCTTGTAGAGACTATGCATTGAGTTATCAGGATCGGTCACTGACATTGCAGCAAAAGTATCGCCGTGATAGCCATCTCTCAGTGTGAGGAATTTTGAACGAGGTTGCCCTTTAGCGTGCCAGTATTGGAGAGCCATCTTGAGACTAACCTCTACGGCTACTGAACCTGAATCAGCCAAGAATACGTGCTCGAGATTATTTGGTGCTAGGTTCAAAAGTTTCTTACATAAATCGATAGCAGGCTGGTGGGTGATACCTCCAAACATAACATGCGAAACCTTATCGATTTGGCTGTGAGCTGCAGCATTGAGCTCTGGATGATTGTAGCCGTGGATGGTTGACCACCAAGAGGACATACCATCAATAATTCGTTTTCCGCCCTCTAATTCTAGGTAAACGCCGTCTGCGTTAGTGACTGGGTAGCAGGTCAGAGGTGTCAACGTTGATGTATAAGGATGCCAGATATGCTGGCGGTCAAAGGCGAGATCCATAGTAACTTCCATTCTTGGTGTGGCTAATAA
>NZ_JBFRLX010000050.1:1490-17433 GCF_041470165.1 Vibrio sp. 10N.286.46.A8 | reverse complement strand
AAAGATCAACACGCCCTATTATTCTATCTGTTTCTGAAATAATTTCTAATTCAACAGTAAATTCAATCAATTACTTAAGGGCTCTTACCATCCTAGCAACAGACCGTTGAACTGATGAATTTATTGCACTCAAATGATAGATTTTTTAGGTTTATTGGAGGTTGGTACGAAAAGTAAGCGATGAGTGTCAGTTTTGAAGGAATCATGAGTGTAAAAAAGCAATAAAAAAGGAGCCACTAGGGCTCCTTTAATCAATTATTTGGTTTCTCTGACTGATTAGTTTACCCAGTCACGAATTGTGTACGTTAGCGTGTGTACATCGTTTTTCAATACTAGCGTATCGTTTGTTAGTGTTACGTCGCTCCACTCGCTTAGAGTCGCGGAAACCGATTGTTCGATTTCCATTGCTGAGCCGTGACACATTTTCATGGTCATGCCCATTTGCTTAATGCGGAATTGACCGTCTTTTAGTTCGCCTTGACCGAAGAAGTTGTTACAACCAGCCATGCCGTTTGCCGTCATCTTTTCGCCGATCTCTAGACGAGGTGTCGCTTGGTGTTCGCTTTTCTCAATGTTCTTGCCATCAATTTGCGCAAGTTCCCAATTATGGTGCTGTAGATCGGTTGGTGTTACTTGCATCGCGTTATCACCTGTTGTTGTGCATGCTGCTAGCATCATAGGTAAAGCGGCTACTGCTAGTAATTTTTTTGAACTAAACTTCATATTATAAGGCTCCAAAGGAAAGAACGAAGTTACCGAATAAGTGTAACTTGATGGGTTCAAAGTATAGTTTACAAAACACTATATGTGTCAGTATAAGGTCATAGTTTAGTATGGATTTCATGAGCTAGGCGACAAATTAATCGCTTATTTTTGAGATAGTAAGCGTAATTTTGATTATGTAAGGAGGCGCGGTGGAGCAGTTAGAGTTTTTCCAAGTTCCAAGCCCTTGCGTGGGGGTTTGCTCAAGCGATGACAAAGGCTATTGCAATGGCTGTATGCGTAAAAGGGAGGAGCGCTTTAATTGGATGTCGATGACGCCGTCAGAACAGTTACACGTCATAAAGCTGTGTCGTCAGCGCTATAGAAGAAAAATAATGAAGCAAAAAAACTTGGTTGGTAACTCGGTCGACGAAGAGGGAAGTACAAGTCCCCAAAGAGATCTTTTCGGCTAAAGAGGAAGTATTGAGATTTCATTTAACCTCGAGGTAACTATTACTTTACATAATGGTTGGGGTGTAATATTAAGGTAGGTACCTTTGTACCTGAAGGAGTGGTGTCGGTATGAATAAAAAGAACGGAAAATTCAAAAAAGAGCCAGTTAAAGCACTGGATCGTAAACCGATCGGGGCGAAAGATGACCCTGAAGAGGCTCCGCGTGATTGGCATTCGATGTCAGAAGAAGAACGAATGGAAATCCTTTCTCACCTTTCAGACATGCCTTTTCAATAACATCACTGGTTCTTCAGAGTCTTTCTTAAAGCCCTGTTTTCTTAAATAAACAGCTTTCTGAAATAAACATATTGCTAAACAAACATGTGATTCGCTTTCGTTACACCACGATGGTACGTGCAAAATGTATCATCGGCTTCGGTGGTTTTACTGTGAATTTTAATGTTTGTGATCACTTCTACAGCCCCTGCATCGTAGCAAGCTTGTTCTGCTTTTTTAACGATATCGAGGAGTTGGTTGAGTTCACCTTTCATCGTGGTTTCCATAGCTCCGACTTGGAAAGGCACATCGGCAGCTTTCACAACTTCAATTGCTTTATCAACCACTTCGAAGTTGTTGCCTTCTTTAACGCGAGGGATCACTTGGAAGGCAACCATCACTTCTTTTTCTCTTTTTAACTCAGGCACTTTCTGCTTACTCTTGGATAGGGAATTGTTGCAGATGATAGGTTAATACGGATATTAATTCTACAGCTAACGATGCTGTTCTATCGACTATATCAGTGACTAGAGATATAGGCTTACTTGCTACCCCAATGGTCGCTAACCCAACCACCAATATGCTCATCAAAATGACTGCCACTGAATCTCTGGTTACGTTCCACCGAGGTATCACAGTCATCTTTGTTGTCTATTAGGTTTTGTATGTAGTTTGCCATCGGGTCATTAGAATGCTGACGATCTCGGCGAGTAGCCACTTCCTTAATCAGTTGTAATCGATATGTAGAGCTTGCACGTTTCATTTCAATGACCTCCCGGTTTTTAGACACTAATAGAAAAATCTAGTTGTCAGATATAGGGGCGTCAACGTGATTTTAGAGTATTTTTTTTGAGCAACCAAGAATCAATACCTTGGCATCATAATTCATAAAAGTGTCATTTAGGTTGGCATCTTTATGGAGGTTTGAGGGCGTAAGTTTGTATTTTTGTCCTGTTAGTATGAGATGAACCATAAAAAAGCCCAGTGCAAACTGGGCTATTCGATTTTCTGTGGTTATTTTGAATAACAGGTTATTTCGAAGAACTTGGTTTGCTCTTAAATTGCTTAACACTCTTCTTTTTTGCGGTTCTTCGGTTAGCCATTTTGTCTTTAGGCGGACGTTTGCGAGCTGTCGCTTCAGATGCAGGTTTGTCTGTAACAGGGAAACCTTCCAACGCTTGTAGCATAAGAGGTTTATTGGTCAGAGTACGAATTGCATTCAGGTAGTCAGTTTCGCTGTGGCTAACCAGAGAGATTGCGCGCCCCGTGCTTCCTGCTCTTGCTGTGCGACCAACTCGGTGTACGTAAGTCGCCGAATGCGATGGCAAATCAAAGTTAATTACGACAGGTAGTTGATCAATATGGATGCCTCTAGCCATAACGTCGGTGGCGATAAGCACACGAGTCGTGCCATTTTTGAAACTCTCCAATGCTTGCTCTCGCTCTTCTTGGCTCTTATTTCCGTGTAGCGCATTTACACTGATTTTGGCTTTATTCAATCGCTTGGTTAATGCATCTGCATTGTCTTTTGCGCCAATAAATACCAATACTTGCGACCATGCGTGCTGATTGACTAGGGCGATCAGCGCTTGAGCTTTACTGCCTTTGTTCACTAAGTACAGAGTTTCTTCAATAGCCGCGACCACGCTGTTTTCTTGATGCGTCGTAACCTTTACTGGATTAACAAGAAGCGCCTCAATCTGACTGATCAGCTCTTTTGGCAGCGTAGCCGAAAACAGCAGTGTTTGATGCTTTTTAGGAAGAGCAGAAATAATGGTTTGAACATCTGGCCAAAATCCCATGTCGAGTAAACGGTCTGCCTCATCAAGAACTAAAGACCTGCATTGGGTTAGCTCGAGCTTGTTCTCTTGAATAACGGCATGTAGGCGGCCAGGAGTTGCGATCACGAGTTGTGGCTTTTCTAACAATTGCTGTTGCTGGATCTCGATATCAATTCCACCAGTCAGTGTCACCGTTTTGATATCAAGTGTGGTTGCGATGGGTTCTAGTGCTTTGGCTACTTGAGAGGCAAGTTCACGGGTTGGAACAATGATTATCGCTTGTAGTTCATTTACATCATGCTTGATGCTGTTCAGCAAAGGTAAGCCAAATGCCAACGTTTTTCCGCTACCCGTTTGAGCCAACGCCAGCACGTCTTTCCCCGCAATAATTGTAGGAATTACCGCTTGCTGTATCTCTGTCGGCTTATTGAATTGAGATGGGATCGCGGAGACGGTTTTTGGGTTAAGGGCTAGGCTATCAAATGACATAAATGAACCAAGTATCAAAAGGGAGGTGGAGTCTAACAGGGCTGCAAATGTTAGAAAATCAGTTTTGTAACGTTACACGATAAACGCTCTCATTATATGCGTGAATTATGTATGTTAGCCATACGCGATAATTAAACGTTCATCATATTGTAATGGCATTGAATGGACGTACAATGTCCGCCCTAAAAATGTTCATGAAATGAGTTCGAAATGAGTTGGGACAGTATATCGCTGTTTATTGTTATCGTGTTTTTTATTGCCATTATTCCAGGCCCTAATGCTTTGCTGGTATTAAGCACAGCCTCAACTCAAAGGAAGCTGTTCGCATTTGTGAACGTGTTGGGCGTGTCATGTGGTTTCTTTTTTCACGCCTTTATCTCGGCCAACGGCATAAGTTTGTTATTGTCGAACACCCCAATGGCCTTTGAAGGGCTTAAGTGGGCTGGGGTTTTGGCTTGGGTATAACCATTTTCGCGCGGCCCTGCGTGCTCAAGAGGGTGTACTTTATGCGGTAAGTGCATCGGGAAGTAAGCTATACAATCAATTTTTCAAAGGGCTCCTCACTAATCTACTGAATCCTAAAATCGTCCTGTTTTATCTTTCTATATTCCCTCAATTTGTTTCAAAAGATGCGATTGTGACAGACAGTCTGATGCTTGGTGGGATTCAGGCGTCAGTGGTGTCGATGTGGTTCTTGATTGTGATTTTGATGGCGGATACGTTCAAGCGCTTGCTGGTTCAAAAGCGAACCTCACAAATGATGAACATTGTTTGTGGTGTTCTATTTGTGGGCTTTAGTATTCAACTAGCATTGTTTCAGCTCTGAGGTAGTGTTGCTAAGAATGGGGCATATACCATATTCTATTCAGTTCTCATTTTTTACTGAATCCTCAAGAATTTTAGAGTCTCTTCATAAATGGCTAAAGCATTGCTATGTAAAGTCGATATAATGGACAGTCATCAATTGGATGAATGTGTATGTTTCGAGTTTAGATTTGAAACAGAAAACAACGGATAGTTAGCTTGTTCATTTTTACCAAGAAACAGAAACATGAAACAAAGATAGGAAGTCATCGATGAGTGAAGAGTCATTCACCCAGAAACGTGAGTATTACCGCCTGAAATATCCCAAAAAGGCGCGCCCGGTGATACGAATCAAAGATGAACTTTTTCATGTCAGTGAAGTCTCTGAAAAAGGCGTGCGCTTGATTATGAGTAACATCATCCCGGTCTATCGAGGCTACTCCATGGCAGGCACTTTATGGTTGCATGGTAATAACAGCATTGATATTCGTGGTTCTGTATTGAGGCAAGAAGGCGATGAAGTGATCGTTCTGTTATCACAAGGCCCGAGTTTCAAAGATATGGTGGCCGAACAACGATACATTAGGCAAAGGTACCCGGTTTTCTTCGCGAACCTTAGAGTGGCATAAGCAAAGCTTCTAAACGCCTAAAACCCAAGTAACTCATCGTTATCTGATATAAAAAGCCCAGCACTTTGACAAGTGCTGGGCTTTGTCATCTATATGAACAAACTACTTCTAAAGACAAACTAACGAGTTTGTTTCGTCTTATAGCTCGTCTACTGTTGCCCAAACCGCTGCTAGCATGTCGTGACCAAATGCAACACTGCGCTCTGGAGACCAACCGTACAGTTCGTCAGCGTGGCTGATGTGATCTTTAAATGGCATCTCGACAGTGTATGCCAAACACTTGAACTGTTCGCCGATCCAGTTTGTGCCGACGGTCATATTTGCTTTGCCCGGTTCGTCTTTATCGTAGCCAAATTCATCTTGGAACTCTGGCGTGATAGTCAGAAGAGCTTGCTTGAAGTGATTCTCTAGTTTTGCAATGCGCTCGTTGTATGAAGGTGTGCCTTCGCTACCTGCAACAAAGTTATATGGGATTGCTTCGTCGCCGTGAATGTCTAGACAAAGGTCAACGCCAGTTTCTAGCATGCGCTCGCGAACAAGGAAAACCTCAGGGCTGAGTTCCATAGAAGGTGACTGCCATTCACGGTTTAGGTTAACGCCAATACCGTTAGTGCGTAGGTGACCACGGATGCTGCCGTCTGGGTTCATGTTAGGTACAACGCGGAATACAACGCTGTCTAGAAGTGAACGACCAACTGTGTCTGTTTCATCAAGCAAGCGTTGTAGCAGACCTTCGATCAGCCATTCAGCCATGGTCTCGCCCGGATGTTGGCGACCAATAACCCAGATGTTTTTCTTCTCTGCACTTGGCTCACCGATGGTTAGCAAAGTGATGTCGTTGTTATCTAACGTATGGCCCAGAGTTTCTAGCTTACAAGCAGGGTGCGTTTGAGCACTGTGCAAGAGATCTTGATGACGATCGTATGAATACGGTGCGAAGTACGCGAAGTACATTGAATCGTGTTCAGGAATGATATCAAAGCTTAAAGTGTCGCCATCGAATTGAGATGGAATGCGGAACCACTCTTCACGGTCATACGATGCAACCACATCATAATCTTTCCAGCCTTCAGGGTAGGCAGATGTTGCCAATTGGCCGATTTCAAAGTGGTGAGCTTGTTGAGCTTCACTTTCTAAGCGGAAATGAAACCATTGTGCGATTTCAGTTTGATTATCCGCTGGAATAGTTAGTTGAATGTTTTGTGGTGAATCTGCTGAAACGACGTGAATGTTGCCGCTTTCGAAGTTGCTGAAAATTTTCATTGTAGTTTTTATCTCGTAGTTGAGTTGCCGTAAGATTAGCACACTTTTTTTCGAGCAAACCACTAACTAAATCGTAATGAGATGTTATTTCAGCTATCTGTTTTTTAGCTGCCTACTTTTAAATCGACAGCTATTTAACGGTTAACTTTGAGCTATCGACGTTGGCAAGTCGTGCAACCACGACAGGCAGAACGTGTATAGCGATCGAGTTTACTGCGTTGCACCTTACAGTACGCGTTTTTCAGCGCTCTCCTTCCAGAAAACCAATCAGCGGGTTTTGACAGAATCAGATAACCGTTAAAGCGCTTCACAAGCTCGACTCTATTTTGGTTGATGAACTTGCTATCAAACCCAATTTCAAAGTAATCAAGGGCTTGTTCAATCGAAGTAAAACTCGCTATTTTTTGTTGGAACTCTGTTTGGTTCATGCCTAATTCAATGCCGTAATTTTGCAAATATTATAGGCGGGTTCGTTACTCCTTATCTTGATTTTAGTGCGATTTAAATAGGAAGGCGTGTAGTTATTTTTAGTTGAATTTTATAAATGAGATTGGCTTTATTTGTTTTGTGAATATCAAACCAATTGGTTTGATATTCACGGTTATAAGTGAGTTGTATTGAAGTCTCATTGCTCACTTTCTTTATTGTCAATAAAGACAATTTATGACGTGAATCAATAGTGACTACCCCTAAAGTATTATTCTGATCGCAATTGTTACTAATTGTTGAAGATGATTTCTAAATATGTCTATTAAAAAACGATATATCGCTCTTATTGCCGCTGTTGGTATAGGTATTGGTTGGCTAACGCTGGGCGGTACTGCAGCCGTTATGCACTACACATCGAGTACTGAGTTCTGTACTTCTTGCCACACTATGCAAATTCCGTATGAAGAATATGAAGGTTCAATCCACTTCAGCAATGCAAAAGGCATTCGAGCTGAGTGTTCTGACTGTCATATTCCTTCTGATCCAATTGACTACGTAATCACAAAAATTCGTGCGTCTAAAGATATTTATCATGAGTTTGTAACCGGCAAAATTGATACAGAAGATAAATACGAAGAACATCGTATGGCAATGGCAGAAACAGTGTGGGCACAACTGCGTGAAAGCGATTCAGCCACGTGTCGTTCTTGTCATACTTTCGATGCGATGGACAGCTACGAGCAATCTGAAGATGCAGCAAAAATGCATGAGTACGGACAAGAGAATAATCAGACTTGTATCGACTGCCACAAAGGTGTTGCTCACTTTGCTCCTGAGCCAGAAATGGACAGCGAAGCCTTTGATAATTTGATGGCATTCACCGAAAAAACAGACCCGAATGCGAAAGTCGTTTACTCAGCAGAAACCATCAGTATTGGTGACCTTGGCACTATTAATCCAACGGCACGCCTAGATGTGAAAAGTGTTGAAGGTACTGAGCGCACAATCGAGTTGCATGCTTACCAAATGAAGGGTGCAGAACAGGTGCTTTACTACGGCGAAGGTCAGCGCTCAATCGTTGCGATGCTGACAGACCAAGGGCAACAGAACCTTGACGTTGGTGATTTTAAAACGGATGCGTACGGCAATGAATGGCGAACGGCGGTGTTAACCGCGAACGTTGATGCGCCTGTACTGGATTCACTCGAGCCAATCTGGGAGTACGCTGAAGAACTCGACAACGTTTACTGCTCGACATGCCACGCAAAAATTGGCGCGAACCACTTCACCGTTAATGCTTGGGGCCCTGTTGCAAAAGGCATGGGCGAAAGAACTGACATTTCAGACCAAGATTTAGAACTTCTTACTAAATACTTCCAGAACCACGCAAAAGATGTGGCTGGCCACTAAGAAACAAAAGGGAAATAATTATGACAGATATTACTCGTCGCGGATTCCTCAAAGGATCGGGCATGGCTGCTGGTGCGCTGGCATTTACATCATTGACGCCAATGACAGCATCAGCTGCGAATAAGCGTGGTAAAGGTGTATTAACTGCAGGCCGCATGGGACCGATGTTGTGTGAAGTAAAAGATGGCAAGTTGGTTTCAACGACTAATGCTCTGGCACAAACAGTGCCAAACAGCTTGCAAACGACAGGCCCTGATCAGGTTCATACCAAAGCGCGTATCAAATACCCAATGGTACGTAAAGGTTTCCTAGACAATCCATCGGCGCCAACAGGCTTTCGTGGTGATGACGACTACGTTCGAGTGTCTTGGGATGAAGCTTATAAGCTGATCCACGAACAGCAAACGCGTATTCGTAAAGAGAACGGACCTGAATCTGTATTTGCGGGCTCTTACGGTTGGCGTTCAAGTGGCGTACTGCATAAAGCACAAACGTTGCTGCAACGTTACATGAGCTTGGCTGGTGGTTACTCTGGTCACTTAGGTGATTACTCAACGGGCGCGGCACAAGTGATCATGCCGCACGTAATGGGATCGATCGAAGTTTATGAACAGCAAACCACTCACCCTGTGGTACTAGAGAGCTCAGACGTTGTTGTGTTGTGGGGTATGAACCCAATGAACACGCTTAAGATTGCATGGAGTTCAACCGACTGTTCAGGCCTAGAGTTCTTCCATCAACTTAAGAAGTCCGGCAAGACAATCATCGCGATTGACCCTATGCGTTCCGAAACCGTTGATTTCTTTGGTGACACAGTTCAGTGGATTGCGCCGCGCCCAATGACCGATGTCGCAATGATGATGGGTATCGCGCACTCTTTAGTTAAGAAGGGTAAACATGACGTAGAGTTCCTGAATAAGTACACCAGTGGTTACGATAAGTTTGAAGCGTACCTAATGGGTAAAGAAGACGGTGTTGAAAAGACGCCAGCATGGGCTGAAGAGATCACAGGCGTTCCTGCGAAACAACTTGAGCTTCTAGCAGACATCTTTAGCCAGAACCGCACTATGCTTATGGCGGGTTGGGGCATTCAGCGTCAACAATACGGTGAGCAACGCCACTGGATGATTGCGACGTTAGCTGCAATGCTTGGTCAGATTGGTCTTCCTGGCGGTGGTTTTGGTCTGTCTTACCACTATTCTAATGGTGGTAACCCAACACGCGATGCTGGTGTATTACCTGCGATTTCAGCTTCGATCGGTGGTGGTTCTTCAGCAGGTAACGACTGGGCAGTTTCAGGTGCGGTGAACAGCTTCCCTGTTGCTCGTATTACAGAAGCACTGGAAAACCCAGGCAAATCATATATGCACAATGGTCATGAACTGACGTTCCCTGACCTGAAAATGATTTGGTGGGCGGGCGGTGGTAACTTTACTCATCACCAAGATACCAACCGTTTGATCAAAGCGTGGCAAAAACCTGAACTTGTGGTTATCTCTGAGATCTACTGGACTGCAGCGGCTAAGCATGCGGATATTGTATTGCCAATCACTACGTCATTTGAACGTAATGATATGACGATGACAGGTGACTACAGTAACCAACATTTAGTACCAATGAAGAAGGTAGTTGAACCTCAAGGTGAAGCGCGTAACGACTTTGATGTATTTGCAGATATGTCTGAGATGATCAAAGCCGGTGGTCGCGATGTCTTTACTGAAGGTAAAGACGAAATGGCTTGGTTGAAAGGCTTCTACGATGCAGCGCAAAAAGCGGGTAAATCTGCACGTGTACGTATGCCTAAGTTTGGTAAGTTCTGGGATGATAACCAGCTTATTGAAATGAAATACAACAAGAAAGCTGCACAGTTCGTTCGCCATGCTGATTTCCGTAAAGACCCTGTGATGAATCCGCTAGGTACACCAAGTGGTAAGATCGAGATCTTCTCTAAAACAATCGAAGGCTACAATCTTGCGGATTGTCCAGCGCATCCAACGTGGATTGAGCCTACAGAGTTCTTTGGTAAAGCGAAGAGTGATGAACTTCAGTTGATGACAGCGCATGCGGCCCACCGTTTACACAGTCAATTTAACTATGCAAAATTGCGTGAAGAGTACGCTATTGGTAACCGTGAACCTATCTCCATTAACGTAGAAGACGCGAAAGTACGTGGCATCAAAACCGGAGATTTGGTTCGTGCATATAACGATCGTGGACAAGTACTGGTTGGTGCATTAGTGACTGATGGTATCAAACAGGGTGCTGTATGTATCCATGAAGGCGGTTGGCCAGATTTAGATAAAGAGACAGGTTTATGTAAAAATGGTGGCTGTAACGTGCTCACGTTGGATATTCCAACTTCTCGTTTGGCAAATGGTTGTGCTGCGAATTCTGCGCTTGTGAAAATTGAAAAATACACAGGCCCAGCATTAGAATTGACGGCATTTGATCCACCTAAAAATGGTTAATCTCTAACGAGAAACAATCACCAGAATAGAGCCAGCTTTAATCGCTGGCTTTTTTTATGATCTTTTTTGCGTCATAGAGACTATTACCCAGTGTCGAGTAGACAACTCATATTAATCAACGACATCACAGCGAGAGATAAGATCAATGAATCGAATCAATCCAAAGAAACTACTTCGCAGTAAATGGACGGCCGTTAGCCCAGTAAAGAAAGAAAAGCACTTTATGATCACTGAGGTCGAATTCGAAGAAGGGGAGGTCATTCGTTGCTTAATAGAAGCGGTGATGACGAAACGAGAAGAAGACATTAACTGGCGCGATCTAACCGATAAGGATCATTGGCTTCCTGGTTGGAAATAAGTGTATCAAGTCGAGGCGATCTGCTTGATACACTTGTATTAATTACCCGACGCAGCAAGCCCTTGCCAGTATTTAAGGCCTTCTAACACACCCTCTGCATGTGTTGCTCTGCTGGTGTATACGTTATCTCGATCGGACAGGTGAGCGATCTCAGGGTAATGATTCGCGACCAGTATCGAGTTTACGCCATCTATGGTTAGCATCGAGGTGTCGTTCGCTGAGTCGCCAGCCACGCATACCTCTTCAATGCTTAACTGATGTTGTTTAAGTAGATGATGAATCGCTGTGGCCTTGTTGACACCCTTAGGCGTGATATCTAAGTACCAATCGTGGGAATAAGTAAGGTGTACATCTAAACCGTGTGATTCCAGACGAGATGCGATCAGCTCATGTTGAGGCTCTGAGAGTTTTCCTTCGAAAGTGATCTTGTATTCCCCTTGATGGCTCTCTAAGCGCTCTCCCATGAAATCGAGCGATGCAAGTGCAGACTCAACCTTTGACTTGTTCCAAGACGCTTCTAATTGATTGTGCCAGGTGTGATCCGGCGTTTGGGAGTGCTCGTGATGAATTCTCGTGCCCACGTCGCTGATAATCGCGTGTGGTTTCGGGTAGTTGTCAGAAGCTAAACCCACACGAATTGAGGGCAGTGTTCTACCTGTCGCGATGATAAAGCGGATATCCGGTTGCTTTGTTAAGTAGTTAAACAACTGATCAACCCCATGAGACGAGCCGCCATCAAGCGTTCCATCAAAGTCACACACCAGCATTTTTATCATTCTAATACCTGTCCTTTTATCCGTCCGAAAGAGTGCCCAACCTTTAGATAAAGAATGGAACAGCAATGTGTACTCTACAAGTTGTCTTTCGGCCTGGGTAATCGACTTTTGACAGTTTGCAGCAAGTATCACAGTTGGTGTTATGTCTTCTATATCGGAGATGAAGGTATCAATCCGATCTGTGCCTAATTGGGCGGACTCTATCCAGATTGCCCTTCATATGTGTGTAAAAGTCATTGGGAGTGCGCGCCTCGTAATGGTGTTAATTTACCGGTCTTAGTGGCGTTTAAATCCTCTTAATTGGTTTGTATTCGAATTATTTGTACACGAACTATTTGTGCATATTCTTGGTCTATTTAGCCTATTAATTGTTCTGATGTGAAATAAATATTCAATAATCTATCTGTAAGTAATACATAATGCCGCAGGTGTTGAGTGTGATTTAAATTTCTTTATTATCAATATTTTGCTTTGTGTGGGCTTGATATTTGACCTTTGTTTGGGCTGGGGTTTTAACGGTTTTTCATCAACTTTACAGAACGACGCCCCTTGATTTGCATGGGTTAATTGCTTAGAGTGCTAATCGTTTTTCGGGTTTAAATAACCGTTTTTAAGTTTAAATAATCGGTTTTGAGTTTAAATAACTATTAGTTTAGATAACTAAGAAAGGATTAAATTACATGGATCCCATACTGGAAGTTAAGGGACTGTACAAGGTGTTTGGTGAAGACACCGACCGTGCTTTTACAATGATTAATGAAGGCGCGAACAAAGATAAAGTTTTCGAAGAAACAGGGTTAACGATCGGCGTTAACGATGTTTCTCTTAGCATTCAAGAAGGCGAGATTTTCGTCATAATGGGACTGTCAGGATCTGGCAAATCAACCCTAGTACGCCTTCTTAACCGCTTGATTGAACCTACCAAAGGTAATGTGCTTCTTCGAGGCAAAGACATTGCCCACACCTCAGAAGATGAGCTCCGCGAAGTCCGTCGCAACAACATCTCCATGGTTTTCCAAAACTTCGCATTGATGCCTCACATGACAGTGATTGAAAACGCCGCCTTTGGTCTTGAACTAGCGGGTGTTGAAGTCGATAAGAGAAAACAGTCAGCATTTGAAGCGTTGGAACGAGTCGGTCTCGGGCCGTATTCAGAATCTTACCCTGATGAATTGTCTGGCGGTATGAAGCAGCGTGTTGGTTTGGCTCGTGCTCTAGCATGTGACCCTGATATCTTGTTGATGGATGAAGCATTCTCGGCGCTCGATCCTTTGATTCGTACTGAAATGCAAGATGAGCTTATTCGCCTTCAAAATGACGATAAACGAACCATTGTTTTCATCTCCCATGATTTGGATGAAGCGATGCGAATCGGTGACCGTATTGCCATTATGCAAAACGGTGAGGTGGTTCAAGTGGGTACCCCAGACGAAATTCTTAACAACCCAGCGAACGATTATGTCGAAGCTTTCTTCCGCGGTGTGAATGTAGCAAGTGTTCTTACGGTGAAAGACATTGCACGTAAGAAGCCAGCGGCGGTATTTAAAAAATCAGAACATGACGGCCCAGCGTCCGCTCTACAAATCTTGATGGATAACGACCGTGAATACGGCATTGTTGTTGAGAAAAGCAGTCGTTACTCCGGCATTGTCTCTGTTGATTCCCTTCGTAAAGCACACAAAGAGAACAAATCACTCGTCAGTGCGCAGCTCGATGATGGCCTAACGCTGAACCCTGATTTACCAATCAACGATGTGCTTGGCCTTGTTGGCGGTGTGCCTTACTCCGTTCCTGTTGTGGATGAGCAAGGTAATTACTTTGGCGTGGTAACTAAGTCACGACTGTTACAAACATTGGATAAGGGGTAGATCATGTCGTCTGAACAAACAAATAATGACCCATGGTCTCAATCAGCTCCAGCAGCTCAGCCATCAAGTGATCCTTGGGGTCAAGCAGCTGATACCTCACCATCAGCAGATTGGTTAAGCAGCGAAACAGTCGAAACGACACCTTTTGATCCACTTAACCCTTTTGCAGAAGCAGTTTTGCCCGTCGACACTTGGGTAGAGTCTGGACTGAATTGGTTAGTTGAGCACGGACGTCCATTGTTTCAAGCAATCCGTGTGCCTATCGATTTCATTCTAAGTTCATTTGAAACGGCGTTGGTGTCGACACCTGCACCATTCATGTTGATCATTTTGTTTTTAGTTGCATGGCAGTTTTCGAACCTGAAGCTTGGTTTGGCTACAGCCGTTTCTTTGACTTTTATTGGTTTGATTGGCGCTTGGTCTGAAGCGATGACCACGCTTTCACTGGTCATGACATCGGTATTCTTCTGTCTGCTGATCGGTTTACCCATGGGGATATGGCTCGCCCGCAGCAATACCGCGGCTAAATTCGTACGCCCAATTCTCGACGCCATGCAAACGACGCCAGCCTTCGTTTATCTTGTACCCATCGTAATGTTGTTTGGTATCGGTAACGTTCCGGGTGTGGTGGTGACCATCATATTCGCACTTCCTCCTGTTGTACGTTTGACTATCTTGGGTATTCAGCAAGTACCGGAAGATCTGATCGAAGCGGGTCACTCATTCGGCGCCAGCAAAAAGCAGATGCTTTACCGAATTCAACTACCACTTGCACTGCCAACCATCATGGCGGGCGTGAACCAAACACTGATGCTGTCGCTATCGATGGTGGTTATCGCATCAATGATCGCGGTAGGTGGATTAGGTCAAATGGTACTGAGAGGTATTGGCCGACTGGATATGGGATTGGCCGCTGTTGGTGGCCTAGGCATTGTTATTCTTGCAATCCTACTTGACCGCATTACCCAAGTTCTTGGGGTAAATGCAGGTAATACAAAATTACGCTGGTATCACATGGGGCCTGTTTCCCTTGTGCTAAAAGCTTTAAATCGCGGTAAACAATCAGAACTACAACTAAGGAAAAACACCAATGAATAATTCATGGAAGAGTAAGCTAGCCGTTAGCATCGTTTCGACACTGGCTGTATCAACGAACGTGTGGGCTGCAAGCTTACCGGGTGAAGGTGTATCAGTTCAGCCCGTTCAATCTTCAGTTGCTGAAGAAACGTTCCAAACACTGATTGTTAACCGTGCTTTAGAAGAGCTTGGTTACGATGTGAAATCAACGCAAGAAGTGGACTACAACGTAGCTTACACTTCTATCGCAAAAGGTGACGCAACGTTCCTAACAGTAGGTTGGTTCCCACTACACGCTGACAAATACAAAATGGCGGGTGGCGATGACAAATTCTACCGTGAAGGCCAATATGTAAGTGGTGCCGCTCAAGGTTACCTTATTGATAAGAAAACCGCTGAAAAGTACAACATCACTAACATTGGTCAATTGACTGATCCAAAAATCGCTAAGCTGTTTGATGCTGATGGTGATGGCAAAGCAGACCTGACGGGCTGTAACCCTGGTTGGGGTTGTGAGATGGTCATCGAACACCAAATCTCTGCATTCAAATTGGACGATACCGTTACTCACAACCAAGGTAACTATGCAGCGATCATCGCAGATACGATTTCACGTTACCAAAAGGGCGAGTCAGTTCTTTACTACACGTGGACACCTTATTGGGTGAGTGGTGTATTGGTTCCTAACGAAGACGTAGTTTGGTTAGAAGTTCCATTCTCTTCACTTCCGGGTGATCGTGCGAATGTTGATACTACTTTGTCTAACGGTAAGAACTACGGCTTCGAAATGAACTCGATGCGTATTATTGCGAACAAAGAGTTTGCTAAGAACAACCCATCTGCGGCGAAGCTTTTTGAAATCATCAAACTTAACATCAATGATGTAAGTGCTCAGAACATGATGATGAGTAAAGGTAAGAACAGCTCGGCTGATATCGAAGCGCACGTAAACGGTTGGATCAAAGCGAACCGAAATACGTTTGATGCTTGGATTACAGAAGCGAAGAAAGCGGCACTATAACGGTTGTTTTTCGTAAGCAGTCGATGACAGGCTGGAATAAAAAGAGAAGGCCGGTAGTCTGATTCAGACTACCGGCCTTTGTTTTTCTAGCGACATAACTATTTTTTAGCGACATAACTATTTTCTAGCGACATAACTA
>NZ_JBFRLX010000050.1:0-685 GCF_041470165.1 Vibrio sp. 10N.286.46.A8 | reverse complement strand
TTTCTAGCGACATAACTACTGTTATCGCATTATTTTTTAAAGCGGCTTGTTCTTTTAAAAACGAGCAGGCTAGCGTTCGCCTTGAACCTCAAAATCATCGCTGATTAAACGAGCGCAACCATCCGCTTCTAGTGCCCAGTGCTCACGATGCACAACACCAAACGCTTTGTTCATTGTCCAACTAGCCGTCAAAATGTAGCCGCCTTCTGGGTGCTCTTCCCACGTAACGTCTGTGTAATCAACGTCTTTGAAACCTTGGTCGATGATGTTTTGCCAAAATGCTTGAATCGCTTCACGACCTTCAAAAGTACCAAATGGACGCGCTTCCATTACACAGCTTTCAGCATATTGATCTGCACAACCTTTCGCATCTTGGCTGTTGAATGCTTTCTGCCACGCGTTAATGCCTTGCTTACATGCTTCTAAAATTTGGTTGTTTAACATTGTCTTTCTCCATAACAGTCTTCTTTCAAACACTGTGTCTTTGATTTGGTTATCTCGATAAGTTGGATTCAGTTTAGCCTTGGAAATTAAATCGAAAAACAGAGATAATAGAAAATACCGTATGTAAAAAGAGAACAATAAGATGAGTAAGCTAAAGCAGATGTCGATTTTCGCTCACATCGTAGAGCAGGGCTCAGTATCAGCTGCGGCTGAAAAGCTTGAGTTATCCAAGTCCGTCGTC
>NZ_JBFRLX010000049.1:0-38560 GCF_041470165.1 Vibrio sp. 10N.286.46.A8 | reverse complement strand
TCTTTATATTTATCAGTGGCTTAATCTATAATTGTTGAGTTATTTGTATTTTTTGATTTTATTTTTAATTGTGCGCCGAAATAAATGTTTTTGTGAGTGTATTTTCAAATTATTTTCAGAGTTAGCTATCTTTTTTAAATCGACTACTCTTAGAAATATGTGATCGTTAGTTAAGCCTCGTTATGGTTAGTACAGAAAGATTTATCAATATGGCATGGGAATTAGAGCTTACCATCTGCTCACTAATAACCGAGCGCACGCCAGCGGGCTATCTAGATATGTGTAGAGACCAAGCGAAGCTTAGAGGCATCGATGTCTTTAGCTTGAACTTTAATGACTATGAATCCCCCCTAGCTGCTTTCGCAGCAGAAGAGAATCGAGAACTGGTTGCTACTTTGGAACATTGCAGACGCAAAACTCTTGTCATCTTTGAGGGAGCTGATGCGCTCGCCCCGCTGGAGTGTCCTGAGACGTTTTGGCTTAGGTCGGTTATCGTCGCTGCGAATAACTCTTTGGTGGTTATGGTTTCTTTTGAAAGTAAAGCATCATATAAAAACTTGCTCCATCACAGGAGTTCACCTTTTTACATGTCAGCAATCCCTCTACAACATGAGCTATAGGTAATAATATGACAAAGAGCACACTGTTTATGATGTCATTGTTACTAGTTGCATTTGAATTTGGTAAAATACTGGGTATCTAATGATACCTATAGCAAGCAAAGCGACATGATGTCGCATCGGTTCATATGCAAATGTCACAATTTAATTTAGCTCAGATCTTAACTGGTTCTCCAGTGCCTCCTATGCAACGAATTAAAGTTTTTTCTCCAGATGAGTGGGAAGAGTTCGTTGAGGAGTGGTTAACGGTTAAGAAAAAAGAATTTCATGATACGGACAGATTAGGAGGTGCTGGTGATAAAGGGCGTGATGTCGTTGGTTATGTTACATGTCCAAAACAGTATCCTGATTCTTATGTTTGGGATAATTTTCAGTGTAAGCACTATGACCATCCGTTAATGCCTAGTGATGTCTGGGCGGAGTTCGGTAAACTCTGTTATTACACTTACATAGGTGATTTCCCTGTTCCAAGAAACTATTTCTTTGTAGCTCCTCAGGGTTTGGGAACTTCATTGTCGGATTTACTTCGTAAACCTAGTGCTCTAAGAAAAGAACTTAAGGCGAATTGGAACAAGTACTGTAAACATAAAATAACTAAAACAGTAAATGGTGGTATTTCACTCGAAGGGGAGTTACTAAAACACATTGATGGGTTTGACTTTTCTATTTTCTACAAAGTGAAGCCACTTACTCTTGTAGAAGAGCATGCTAAATCCCGCTATCACGCGACAAGGTTTGGTGGCGGTTTACCTAATCGCCCTAATGTTGGTGATGTTCCCCTCGATATTGCGTCAAGTGAGTTGGTATACATTTCCAAATTGCTAGACGCTTATAGTGAGGCAGATGATGCTGAGTACATAAAGGTAAGTGACTTGCCTAAAGGAAAAGCTACGAATAAGCACTTTAAACGTGCACGTAAAAATTTTCATAAAGCAGAACAGCTTAAGCAGTTTTCTAGAGATACACTTCCCCCAGGTATATTTGAAAAGTTCCAAGGAGAAATTTCATCTGGAGTAGTCGATATAGTAGACGAAGACCATGATAACGGTTTCGTAAGAGTGAAAACTGTCGAAAAGGAAGCTCGTCGATTGGCTATAACATCAAATCCTTTGACACTTTGCAGTGATGGTGAGGATAGGGCAGGTATATGTCATCACCTAGCCAACGATGGTAGCGGAGAAAATGAGTTTGTATGGGTAGTTTCTGATGACGAATAAAACTAATCTCGCGTTTAATAATCATGTCGAGTATGGCTTACGTGCATTGGCGATATTGAAGCACCTATATCCCTCATCTGGCGATCTCGATAAGCTAGCTTGCATCGACTACATTGTAGTCCACTCTGGAGACTTTTCTAATTCATTAAATAGTTTACATGCCCCCATACCACATAGAAGTAGTGAGCTTTATATCAGGCGATCATTAATGAGAGATGGCTTAAATTTGCTGTGCCAATATGGCTTGGTGTCAGTTATTAACGACGAATCTGGCTTTCAGTATTTGCTTACTGAAGAGGGTGAGCCGTTCTTGGATATGCTTAGTTCAGAGTACTTAGAACATGTACAAAAACGAGCCAAGTGGGCAGTTAGTGAGTATGGGATGCTGGATAGTGAGAGTTTAAGAAGAAGTATCCAGCAATCGTTTAATGGTACGGATGCAGAGATCGCGTTCAGAACACACAGTTTGAGAGGTTAGTTTTGGCACATTTGTATATTAGTGAGCTTCGATTGAGCAGTGCAGAGCATGCAGATGCCTCAATTAAGTTTGAGAAGGGCGTTAACATAATTACAGGGCCCTCTAATACAGGTAAAACTTTCATTTTCGAGTGTCTGGAGTATATGTTAGGCAGAGGAGCACTCGAAAGGCGAATTACACAGTCAAAAGTTTATTCAGAGATTTACCTTGAACTTTGTGATACTGATGGTGAAACATTTACGCTAAAGTCAGGGTTTAATGGAGAGAACTTCGAGGTTTTCGAGTCATCAATAGATGAAATCGATAGTGCCCTCCCTTCTCGAGAGCTGAAGAGGAAGCACACTGCAAAAGCCAAAAACACCCTATCGTACTACTTGTTGGAACGCTGCGCTTTGACAGGCACATGGATTAGAAGCAATAAGCAGGGCAAGAAAAACGAACTTAATTTGACCTCAATGAGGCAACTGCATTTAATCGACGAGTTGAGAATACCTACAAAGTCATCTCCTTTTCTGTCGGGGCAATACACTGATGAGACTAAGGAAATTAACGTAATAAAGTGGCTTGTTAGTGGTGAAGATGATTCTCACATTACTGAAAAGCTTCCAGTGAAAGTTATCAATAATAAAACGGGAAAGCTCGAGTTGTTGGAAGAGTTGATCTCGTCACTAATGGAACGTATTCCTTTTGGGGCAAACAGAATTGTGCTTGAGGAGCAAGAAAGTAAGCTCACATTGGCTATAGAAGAAGTTGAGTCTAAACATCTCGCAATAATATCTCAGTGTGAGGTACTTGAAAGTGAGCGCGATTCGTTGAGCCTTCAGTTGTTAAATCATACTGAACAGAGAAAAGAGCTACAAAAATTGTCTCAAAACTCGGCAATAGTAGAAAAGCAATACTTCTCAGATTTGATGAGACTTCAGTCAACAATAGAGATGGGAGCCGCTGTTCAAGGAATAGTAATTAGGAACTGCCCATTATGCGATAGTGCTTTGAATGACCTTAATCATACTGTTGTTGATGTGTGCAATAGTTCAAAAGTAGAAATAGAAAAAACTATTCGTCTAATCAATGAATTAAAGAATGCTAAGTCTCAGTTTGATGATGAAATCGACGAGCTTGATCTACTCGATGCGAGTGTTGCAGAAGAGCTAGAAATGAAAAAATCTGAGTTAGATGGTCACGTTTCTAATGCATTAAAAGAGCTATCTGTGAAAATGAGAGAGCTTGAAGATAAACAAAAAGAAGTGCAACACAACATTTATCTCATAGAGCATATTGAGAGCCTGCAACTACAAAAGAATGACATAGAACAGATTATAGAAGACTCTTCAACTTCAAGGCAATTTGAGGTTCCAACTGTATCAATGATGGACAGTTTAGCTAATCGGATAGGAGAATACCTCGACTTATGGGGCTATCCAAATGTTGAATCAAGTCGCGTTTTGTATAGTGAGGACGACAAGGACTTTGTGATTGCTGGAGAAAGTAGGAACTTGGCAGGTAAAGGATATCGTTCAATAACGTATGCTGCTTGTGCTATTTCATTGTTGGAACTTTACAAAGGTCTAGGTTTTATGGTCATTGATTCGCCATTAGTTACGTACAAAAAGCCAGATGTTCCTGAAGGCGAAGAAATTTCAGAAGACATGGCATCGAGTTTCTATGACTCGTTGAAAGGCCTTGATGAATCACAACAATTAATAATTATCGAGAATGAGGATGTTCCCGAGGATGTTAGTGAAGTGGTGAACCATATACATTTCACTAAAAGCAATAGGAAAGGAAGATACGGTTTTATACCTCTTTGAATCTTTATGCAAAAAGGCGAACCAAACGGTTCGCCTTTTTTATTCGAGTTAGTTTCCAACTTAGTTATCGGTTTTCAACTCGGTTATCACAGTTTCCAACTTGGTTATCTGTGATCACTACAAAAATTAGTCTTCGTAGTTGTCGATGCTTGGGCAAGAACAGATTAGGTTACGGTCACCGTATACGTTGTCTACACGGTTAACAGTTGGCCAGTACTTCGAGTTCTTGGTTGCTTTCGATGGGAAGCAAGCCAGTTCGCGAGAGTAAGGGCGATCCCATTCTGTGCCTGAAAGGTCAACTTGTGTGTGCGGTGCGTTCACTAGAGGGTTGTTGTCTAGTGGCCATTCACCCGCTTTCACTGCTGCCATTTCGTGACGGATTGCGATCATCGCTTCACAGAAACGGTCTAGCTCTTCTAGGTCTTCAGACTCAGTTGGCTCAACCATTAGTGTGCCAGCAACTGGGAAAGACATAGTCGGCGCGTGGAAACCGAAGTCCATTAGACGCTTAGCAATATCTTCTTCGCTGATGCCTGTGTCTTCTTTAAGTGGACGAATATCGATAATACATTCGTGCGCTACGCGGCCGTTAGTGCCACGGTAAAGAACAGGGTAGTGAGGGCGTAGTTTTTCCATCACGTAGTTCGCGTTCAGAATCGCTACTTTCGTTGCGTCTGTTAGGCCAGGTTCGCCCATCATTGCAATGTAAGCCCAAGAGATAGGTAGAATTGAAGCACTGCCTAGATCTGCAGCTGATACCGCGTAGTCAGAACCTTGCACACCGTTTTCGATGTGACCTGGTAGGAAAGGTGCTAGGTGCGATTTAACACCGATAGGACCCATACCCGGACCGCCACCACCGTGTGGGATACAGAATGTTTTGTGTAGGTTCAAGTGAGATACGTCTGAACCGATAAAACCAGGTGAAGTTAGACCGACTTGAGCGTTCATGTTCGCGCCGTCTAGGTAAACCTGACCGCCCGCTGCGTGAACTTGTTCACACACTTCTTTCACTTGCTCTTCGTATACGCCGTGCGTAGAAGGGTAAGTGATCATGATGCTTGATAGGTTGTCTTTGTGCTTCTCGATTTTCGCAGCTAGGTCTGTCATGTCGATGTTGCCATCTTCATCACACTTAACAACCACAACCTTCATTGACACCATTGATGCTGTGGCAGGGTTAGTACCGTGCGCAGAACTTGGAATCAGACAAACGTTACGGTGAGCTTCACCGCGGCTTGCGTGGTAGCGTTGAATCGCGATTAGACCTGCGTATTCGCCAGATGCACCAGAGTTAGGCTGTAGTGAGAAATCGTCGTAACCGGTAATTTCACAAAGCTTCTCTTTAAGATCTTTCGCTAGCGCTGTGTAACCCGCTGCTTGCTCTAGAGGTGCGAATGGGTGAATAGAACCAAACTCAGGCCATGTTACTGGAATCATCTCAGCAGCAGCGTTCAGCTTCATCGTACAGCTGCCCAGAGGGATCATGCCGTGCGTTAGAGAGAAGTCTTTGTTCTCAAGCTGTTTTAGGTAACGCATCATTTGCGTTTCGCTGTGGTGCGTATTGAATACTGGGTGAGTTAGGAACTCTGATTCACGACGGCAGTTTTCTGGAATTGCTGCAAACTCGTTTGATGCAATGTCAGAAGAGAGTGCTTGAACGTCTTCTTTCACGTCGAAGATTGCGAACAGTGAGTTCACGTCGTCGATTGTTGTTGTTTCATCTAGGCTGATACCGATCTTACCTTTAAGAAGGCGAAGGTTGATGTCTGCTGCTTGCGCTTTCGCGTACAGTGCATCTGTCTTCTCTTCTGTGTTCAGCGTGATGGTATCGAAGAAGCTGTTGTTTGTTAGCTCGTAACCCGCTTTAGTCAGGCCAGCCGCTAGAATAGCTGTCATGTGGTGTGTACGACGAGCAATTGTACGTAGGCCTTCTGCACCGTGGTAAACCGCGTAGAAAGACGCCATGTTTGCTAGAAGTGCTTGAGCTGTACAGATATTCGATGTCGCTTTCTCGCGGCGGATGTGTTGCTCACGAGTTTGCATTGCCATACGAAGTGCTTGGTTACCGTGCGTATCGATAGATACACCAATTACACGACCTGGCATTGTACGCTTATGCTTTTCACGTGTTGCCATGAATGCAGCGTGTGGACCACCGTATCCCATAGGAACGCCGAAACGTTGCGCTGAACCAATTGCTACATCTGCGCCCATTTCGCCAACAGGCTTAAGTAGTGCAGAAGCAAGTAGGTCAGTTGCAACGGTTACAAGAGTCTTGTTAGCTTGAGCTTTCGCAATGATGTCAGTTAGGTCGCGAACTTCGCCTGTTGTACCAGGGTATTGGAGAAGCGCACCAAATACGTCTTGCTCTGGAAGTGTTTCAAGAGCACCAACCATGACTTCAAAACCGATGTACTCAGCACGAGTTTTAACAACTTCTAGTGTTTGAGGATGAACATCGTCGGCAACGAAGAATACTTTGCTCTTGCTTTTACCAGCACGCTTACACAGTGTCATGGCTTCGCCAGCCGCTGTCGCTTCATCAAGAAGAGACGCGTTCGCGATTTCCATACCAGTTAAGTCCATTACCATTTGTTGGTAATTGAGTAGAGCTTCAAGGCGACCTTGAGAAATCTCTGGTTGGTATGGGGTGTAAGCTGTGTACCAGCCTGGGTTCTCTAAAACGTTACGTAAAATAACGTTTGGAGTGAATGTGTTGTAGTAGCCTTGGCCAATGAAGGTACGTTTCACTTGGTTTAGGTTAGCGATCTCTTTAAGAGAGGTCAGCATGTCCATTTCGCTCAGTGGCGCAGCAAGTGTCATTGGTTTTTCAAGACGGATTTGTGCAGGAACCGTTTCGTCGATCAGTGCGTCTAGGCTAGTCGCGTTGATCGCTTCAAGCATTTTTTGCTGGTCTGCTTTATTAGGGCCGTTATGACGAGCAACAAACTCGTTTTGCGTACCCAAGTCTTTCAGTAATTGGCTTTGAAGTAATTCAGTCATGATATGTTCTACTTTCTCTCTGGAGCCGTGAGCTAGCCCCTAAAATTAAGCTGCTCCAAAGAGCAGCTTTATCGTAATGAGGTTACCTATTAGTCTTCTTCTACAGAGCTTAGGTATTCTTCCGCATCTTTAAGGTTGTTTAGTTCAGACGCATCAGACATCTTCACTTTAACAATCCAACCGCCTTCATAAGGTTCTTCGTTGATTAGCTCTGGGCTATCTTCTAATTCTTCGTTGATTTCTACAATTTCGCCAGAGATTGGTGCGTAGATATCAGAAGCTGCTTTCACTGATTCAACCAGAGAGAAGCTTTCGCCAGCTTCAATTTCGTCTTCAGTGTCTGGCAGGTCAACAAACACAACGTCACCTAGTAGCTCTTGAGCGTGCTCAGAAATACCAATAGTTACAGTACCGTCACCGTTGTCTTTTACCCACTCGTGGCTGTCTGCAAACTTTAGTGTATTGTCCATTGCTTATTCTCCAAAAATTTATGAGGTTTTAATTTAAATCTTAAAATTGGTTTAACGGTAAAGAGGGAAGCGTTTGCAAAGCTCTTTAACTTGCTTGCGAACACGTTGCTCAACTTCAGCATTGCCTTCAGGGCTTTCAACTAAGCCATCAAGTACATCACCGATCCATTCACCGATAAGTTTGAATTCTTCAGTGCCAAAACCACGACTGGTTCCAGCTGGCGTGCCTAAACGGATACCAGAAGTAATCATAGGCTTCTCTGTATCGAATGGTATGCCATTTTTGTTACATGTGATCCCTGCACGCTCTAATGCTTCTTCAGTTACGTTACCTTTCAAGCCTTTAGGACGAAGGTCAACCAGCATTAGATGTGTGTCTGTACCGCCAGTCACAATGTCACAACCGCGAGTTTGCAACACTTCAGCAAGAACTTTTGCGTTGTCGATCACTGAATCAATATAAGTATTAAATTCAGGGCCAAGAGCTTCACCAAACGCCACTGCTTTAGCCGCGATAACATGCATTAGTGGGCCGCCTTGTAGGCCAGGGAACACTGCAGAGTTGATCTTTTTGTTGATGTCTTCGTGGTTCGTAAGAATCATGCCGCCGCGTGGGCCACGAAGTGTTTTGTGCGTTGTTGTGGTAACAACGTGTGCGTGTGGTAGTGGGCTAGGGTGAGCACCTGTCGCGATAAGACCCGCGATGTGTGCCATATCGACCATTAGGATAGCGCCAACTTCGTCAGCAATTTCGCGGAACTTAGCGAAATCAATAACGCGTGGGATAGCACTACCACCTGCAATAATCATTTTAGGTTGGCTTTCGACAGCTAATGCGCGAACTGCTTCGTAATCGATTTCAAGTGTGTCGCGGTCTACGCCATATTGAACTGCGTTGAACCACTTACCAGACATTGCAGGACGTGCACCGTGTGTGAGGTGACCACCAGCATCTAAAGACATACCAAGGATTGTGTCGCCGGGTTGAAGTAGGGCAAGTTTTACTGCACCGTTTGCTTGAGCGCCAGAGTGAGGCTGCACGTTTACGTATTCACATTTGAACAGCTGTTTAGCACGTTCAATTGCGATAGCTTCAACGGTATCTACGTGCTCACAACCACCGTAGTAGCGACGGCCTGGGTAGCCTTCTGCGTATTTGTTGGTTAGGCAAGTGCCTTGAGCTTGCATTACTGCTTTAGAAACGATGTTCTCAGAAGCAATAAGTTCGATTTGTTCGTTTTGACGAGTGTTCTCTGCTTGGATTCCAGCAAATACGGCGTCGTCAGTACCTGATAGGTTCGTAGAGAAAAAACTGTCTAAGCTGTGGTTTTGGTAAGCGTTCATTGTCGAGACCTTTCATTAAGCTAATGGTGATTGTTTTTATAGTCCATTAGGTCTTACGTTGATTTCTGCATCGGTATCGTTTGCGCTATATAGGTACAGACATACGTTGATTGCGTATTAAATATACTCTTACAGCGTTTCAGCGATCGTTGTAGGGTCAATGCAGCACGAATTGGTTCCCAAAAAATCGGGTAAAAAACAGCTCTTACAAATGTTAAATCTATCATTTGCGGCAAGCCGAAGTAGCATCTCTTCATCTAACAAGTCGATAACATAGCTCCGTTAAAATCAATTTTCAACAAAAATTTCCAATAGGAAACAGATTTTCTTGTTTTGCTACGGGGAGCACGCTTTATTTCTCTGTGTGCTCTTTAATCAACAAAGCGCTTTATGCAACAATGAAATTAATAGACAGGAAGTAAAAAATTAGTGAGGGACCTATGTCAGAAGACATTTATGATGAGTACCCATCTCTAACGTTGGCGAAGGAAACGTTAGACCAGAATATTGAACCACTTAGGCTTGGTAAGCGCATTAAAGACATCCGCGGTAAGCTTGGGATCACGCTAGAAGAGGCAAGCCAAAGAACAGGCTTGGCGCGTTCTACGCTCAGTAAAATAGAGAATGAACAGATCTCTCCGACCTTTCAAGCGATGCAGAAATTGGCTATGGGGTTGCAGATAGATATGCCGCAACTCTTTGAACCGCCAAGAAAAAAAGTCGCTACAGGACGTCGTGATTTAACCAAGGTAGGCCAAGGTAAACCACACCCAACACCCACTTATGAACACGAATTGCTTGCCACAGAGCTCTCTAATAAGAAGATGATGCCGTTTAAGAGTCGAGTCAGAGCTCGTACTTTTGAAGAGTATAACGATTGGGTGCGCCACGATGGTGAAGAGTTCTTAATGATCATCTCGGGTGATGTGATGTTCTACTCAGAATTCTACGAACCCGTGCCAATGAGTGAAGGCGATAGCATGTATTACGATGCGAATATGGGTCATATGCTGATTTCAACTAGTGCTGAAGATGCACTCATTCTGTGGGTGACTGCAAAATAACTGTAGGTCACTGCAAAATAAGCTAACAAGTTTTGAATTTCTTATAGTGGATGCAAACGTTTGCTTTTGTTTTGAACGTTAGCTAATAGACGCGATATTGATGCGAAAATCATCAATATCGCGTTTTTGTATGTACCGAACAATTGTTTTTAAATTGTTAAATGTCACATTTTGAGCTGTTTGACTATTGTTAAGGGTGTAAAACTGACGCAGGCTTGTTTATTATAGTGAACATGGTTTACTCATGTTGATTGAAGTTTACTGAAGTGAATTCTTAGAAAGTGAGTTGTATGGGTTCTGTACAGTTATTCATAATTTATAGAGCCAACGATATAAGCCTATATAAAGGACATCACTTTTTACTATCTACGGTTTCTAACGTTAACCAGTATCGTTAGAGGCGACTCTAAATAGAGATATAAGCGGCAGACTCGATTTTGGACAGCCTGCAACGCTTCATGGAGAATAAAATGACTCAAGAACACGCTAATCAAGACCTACTAACAACACCACTGCATGCGCTTCACGTTGAAGAGGGTGCAAAGATGGTTCCTTTCGCTGGCTACGATATGCCAGTCCAGTACCCACTTGGTGTAAAGAAAGAGCATTTACATACTCGTGATGCTGCTGGTCTTTTTGATGTTTCTCACATGGGGCAACTTCGTCTACATGGTGCAAACGCAGCTGCTGTCTTAGAATCTTTGGTTCCTGTAGATATTATCGACCTTCCTTCTGGTAAACAGCGTTATGCGTTCTTTACTAACGAGCAGGGCGGCATCATGGATGACTTGATGGTTGCTAACCTAGGCGATCACCTATTTGTTGTTGTGAACGCAGCTTGCAAGACACAAGATATCGACCACCTTACAGCGCACCTACCAGCTGACGTAGAGATGGAAGTGATTGATGACCGCGCTCTATTAGCCCTTCAAGGCCCTAAAGCGTCTGAAGTTCTTGCTCGCTTCCAACCTAGCGTTGCAGACATGTTGTTCATGGACGTTCAAAAAGTCGATATCGATGGCGTTGAATGCATCGTGAGCCGCAGCGGTTACACGGGGGAAGATGGCTACGAGATCTCTGTTCCTAACGATCACGCTGAAGCACTAGCACGCAAGCTGACTTCAGAAGCTGAAGTTGAGTGGATTGGCCTTGGCGCTCGTGACTCACTTCGTCTTGAGTGTGGTCTATGTCTATATGGTCACGATCTAGATACAACGACAACGCCAGTAGAAGCCAGCCTTCTATGGGGTATTCAAAAAGTGCGTCGTACTGACGGTGAACGTGCAGGCGGTTTCCCTGGCGCTGATATCATCCTTGAGCAAATCGCAACGAAAGATGTTCAACGTAAGCGTGTTGGTCTTGTTGGTCAAACTAAAGCGCCAGTACGTGAAGGCGCTGAGCTGTTCGATGCTGAAGACAACAAGATTGGTGTTGTAACAAGCGGTACTGCGGGGCCTAATGCAGGCAAGCCTGTTTCTATGGCGTACGTACGCACTGATCTAGCAGTAATTGGCACTGAAGTATTCGCTGAAGTTCGTGGTAAGAAGCTACCAATGACAGTAGAAAAAATGCCATTCGTACCTCAACGTTACTACCGTGGCTAGTCTCTTTTAAGAGAAACTATTAAGCTAAACTAAGCCTACTGTTTGCTTCTCTGTATAGAGAAGTTTAACGGTAGGCTTTTTGGTTTTAAGCCCATCTCCCTTTTTATGAACGTATCTATTTTTATAAACGTATCTATTTTTAAGAGCGTATAACTTTTTATATCGCTATAAGCCCGGTTACCTGAAAGTTCGTTTTTTAAAACGAGACATATGGCTATATCATTAAAATTGCTTACTATAATATTAGTCGTAACGTGTTATGGTGACGATTCATCATTTTTGTAAATAAGTAGTAAGGGTTACAAGGAGTTATCTATGAATGTTAACCATACAATGAGTCCGGTTCGTAAAGCCGTTTTAGGGCTGTTAGCTCCATTGATTTACACATCAAGTGTTATGGCGACGGAAAACTCGGTCGAAAGTGCTCCAAATGTTGGTGTTTCACCTTATATCGTTAACGGTAGCAACGCTTCAGTCACCGATTTCCCATCAATGGCAAGCTTGTTTATCGATCGTATTGATTACGATGGGGTTTACTCAACTGGCTCATATTGTGGTGCAACGATTCTTGACCCAAGCCATGTTTTGACTGCTGCGCACTGTATTTATGGTGATGAGGAAGGACAGTTGTTTACTGTCGTTGTTCCTCAGATAGAAGATACCTCTCAATTCCCTAAGGGTAATATCCAGAAAGCGCGCGTTTCTGAGGTTTATTACCCTAGTGATTACTCGGATGAAATCAGCGACTTTTTACGCAATGATGTTGCTATTCTCAAGCTAGAAAGTGCACTCAATGTTGATTCGATCAACGATGTTGTGAAGCGTCCATCAAATGAAACTTATCGCAATGCGGCGAGTGATTTTGTGGCCGTTGGTCATGGTAATACACGTACAGGCTTTGACGGAACCACCTTATTACAGAAAGTAACTCTGGCTTACGTAGATAACACAACCTGCAAGAACGCATTTACAGACAAGGACAACCCAAATCCTCCTCTAACTGGCAAACAAATTTGTTTTGGTGGCGACTATAGCGTATTTACGGGTTTATATGGCAGTACCTGCCAAGGAGACTCTGGTGGTCCAGTTTACTGGAAAGATGGTTCTGATTATCGACAAGTCGGTATTACTAGCTTTGGTCCTGCAACCTGTGGTGGTAGTTCTATCGTAACGTCCGTATTTACTGAAATCTACGATTATAAAGATTGGATCGATAGCGTGATCGCGGGTACAGAAACCGCTAAATTTGTTTCAACACACGCTAAGAGGTCGGCATACTCCGGCTTGAAGAAGAAGCCCGTTACAAGCTCTGGTAGCAGTGGTGGGAGTGTATCATTTGGCTTGCTAGGTATGTTGATGTTGTTTTCTGGCTTTAGAGCGTTTAATCGCTTTAGAAAATAGCTTACGTTAAACACCCTATTTTTGATTAAGTCGACGCTTTAACAAGCATCAGCGTCGACTTAGTTATTTCGGTGTACTATCGATTCAAACTTGCTGATAAGCCTGCTTATTGATTTTCGCCTTCCTGCTATACCTTTCGATAATTTCATCCATTTGCTTTATTGCATCGTTGATATTTTGAATACCACCTTGTACAACACCTTTCTCGCTTTGGTTCAATGCAGAAAAAGCCTGTTTTAATTCTTTATCTTCCAGCATATTTCCGTGTAACAGCACTTCTTTGTAAGTCAGTAATCTCTGCTGTACCGCAACAATTTCATTACGGGTATCTTCTGATTCTAAAGCCTGTTGTATGCAAGGAAATGCCAATTTATAGAGATTCGCAATTTCCAATTTCACGCTATCATTATTCGCAATTTGCAATTTTTCTTATTTCCTAGCTCTGATAATTCAAACTTATCTACCCGCGAGTTAACGCCGTTGTAAGTGTGAAAGTCCATGAAACGTAACGTTTTTATCGGCCGAATAATATGCCTTTAATCGCTTATGTAAACTGTTCTAAGTCAATATGGTCTGCTTCTTGCTGAAATTAGGTCATAACTGTCTATTCTGGAGGTGCTTATGTCACAAGAACCTATAGTCATTGCGCTGATTGAGCGTAGGAAGCTAGGCAATTGGTCTCAAGAAAAATTAGCGGCTAGCGCAGGAATGAGCTTGAAAACCTATCAACGAATTGAGCGCGGAGAGGCTGATATCAAAATGTCTCAGTATCGTTCGATCACGAGAACTTTGAAAGTGACGGACTTGGATGTCGTACTCGACGTTGTAGGAGCGTCTGAAGCAGCAGCGGAAGATGTAGCTGCTGCTAGTCGTTTGTTAACCAGTGAAGAGCGAATGCTGTTGATTAAACTGATTTTGTCGGTCAAAAAACAGAAGTAGCGTTTTGTTCTAATAGATACTTTCTAATCAATAGTATTGCGAATATGTAGCCTCAAAGAACCAGTCTTCGAATAAATTGTCTACGAATTAATAATGTCAGGTATGGTCTTTTGTCCAGCTAGTTAGAGCTAAAATGATTGTTTCATGGTGAGGTGCTCACTACGGACATGAAACAATTAGTCTACTCTTCCGCGAAGTTGTTTGGTGGTGCTTCTTTGCTTTTTACTTTCTAAACGTCTTTTCTGGGACCCGCGTGTTGGCTTGGTTGCTCGTCTCACTTTCTGAACTTTTGTTGCTTCTAAGATCAATTCTTTCAAACGTACCAAAGCATCGTCTCGGTTTTGCTCCTGAGTTCTGTACTGTTGAGCTTTAATGATAATCACACCATCTTTAGTGATACGACCATCTTTATGTGCAAGGAGTTTTTCTTTATAGAAATCGGGTAGGGTTGAGTGCTTTATGTCAAAACGTAAATGTATCGCACTCGATACTTTATTGACGTTTTGACCTCCGGCTCCTTGAGCTCTGATCGCGGTTAGCTGGAGTTCCCAGTCTTGAATTGAAACAGAGTTAGATATTTGTAACATAAACATCCATTTTGAACAGTAATATGGGGTCATGATACTGAATATTGGGTATGGTATCAGTAACTTTCTTAAAGAGTGATAGTAGTGATGAAAATTGATTTAACGGCATATGAAGGATTAATCTTTGATATGGACGGTACGTTGATCGATACAATGCCAGCACATGTAAAAGCATGGCAGCAAACGGCGGAAGAGTTCGGCTTTTATTTCGAAGCGCCTTGGCTGCATAGCTTAGGTGGAATGCCGAGTTATAAGATCGCGGGTGAGGTAAATAGCAAGTACGGTTTATCGCTCGACCCACAAGCGGTTTCTACGTTTAAAATGGCTTCGTTTGCAGCTATTGAAGACAAAGGAGATATTATCCCTTGTACGTATTCTCTTTTGATAGACCATCTCGGTGACAAGAAGATAGCTGTTGGAACGGGCAGTCAACGCAAGAGCGCAGAACAACTGTTAGATAAAACGGATATCTTGAGTAAGTTGGATATCTTAGTGACAGCGACAGATGTGAAGAATCATAAACCAAACCCTGATACTTTCTTAGCTGCTTGTTTTGGTATGGGTTTACAGCCAAAGCAGTGTGTTGTGTTTGAAGATACCCACCTTGGCAAGCAGGCAGCCCATGCTGCGAATATGGATTGCATTCTGGTAGTCGAAGGGAATACGCTTGAGTTCTACCCCGCACCGAGTTGATTGCTGAGTGAACGACTCTAGAGTGAAATGAACAAGTTAGCGGGGCGGTGGTGCGATGCAGGCTCCCACTATGCAATTTCGCTCATTTCGCTATCAAGGAACAAACATACATTGTTTCTACCTACTGCTTTTGCTTCGTAAAGAGCTAAATCGGCGCACTTATAATTGAGTGCAGGTTCACTTGTTAGGTTGGTTATTCCGCCACTTATTGTAACGACGTTGTCGAACTCGATACTGACCGCGATTCTCAGCCTATTAAGCACATAGTCGGCTTCTTGTGGTGTCGTGTGAGGCAAGATAACCCCAAACTCTTCTCCCCCAATACGAGCCACGAAATCGGTATCTCGGCATTCACGTTGCAGTACCTGTGCTACTGTTTGTATGGCTTTATCGCCATAATCATGTCCAAACCTATCGTTAATGCGTTTGAAATGGTCAATATCCAATATGGCTAAGCAAGATTGCTCGCGATTAGGGTAGCGACTAACGCGAGAACACTCGTCACGAAGCTCCAGGTCGAACTTTCGTCTATTCCAGCAGCCAGATAGTGCATCTTTCTCACTAAGGTTTCTCAGTTTATTCTCGAGCTCTTTGTGTTTGCTGATATCAACAAATGAAGCGACATAAAATTGAATCACACCTTTTGAGTCTTTGATGGTTTGGATGCGAAGAATTTCCGTGATTAAGGTGCCATCTTTACGTCGGTTCACCACTTCGCCTTCCCACATTCCTGTCTCTCTAATGACGCTCCACATTTTAATGTAGAACTCTTCATTATAGCGGCCAGCGTTAAACAATGAAGGCTGTTTACCTTTTACATCTTCTAACTCGTAGCCACTGACACGGGTGAACTCTTGGTTTACTTGTATGATTCGGTTGTTTTTGTCTGTGATTATTAGGGCAGACATACCGTTCATTGCTGCTTTGGCGAGTTGGCTTTCGATACTGTTCTTTTTATGGTTACTGTTCCAAAGTACAAAGCCGACAGAAATCATTGAAATTAATATCGAGAGTATGATTATCTGAACGACTATGGCGTGATTTTCTTGTTGAAACTGAGTGTTAAATTGATGTTCTTCAATATGAAGAACCATATAGATGGGGCCTTCAAACTGCTTAATCTTAGGGCTGATGTCAGAGTGAAAATACCAGCTTTTACCATCAAAATAGCTGGATGAGGCGCCGCTTTGAATATTCTGCCACAGGCCTGGGGCTAGTTTTGCATACGTCTTGTCCGAACGTGATTCAATCACATGCCCAAATGAATCCTCAGGGTCGGGACCCATGATGACATGTCCGGTTTTGTTGAGAATGACAGGAACAGTTGTTGATGTACCAATCTGGTATTGTAGGCGTTCATAGATTTCGAGCATATTTAGGTTAGCAATGAAATAGCCTTTAATGTGCTCCCCTACAGTGACAGGCGTCATGATGCGAAGTGTCGGCGCAAAGGGGCGAACTAACTCTCCATTTTCGGCCTCAAGATCAATGCCTTTAGCGCTTACCTCTCCGATCGATAATTCTTGTAGCACTTTGTAGTAATCGCGAGAGGATTTGTTCTGTAACTTGCGGTCTGCGACGATAGTTGCTTGACCATCCTTGTAGTTGACGCGGAAGACTTCGTTGGCGTCTAGATCTAGGAAACGTAGTTGAGAGTAGTATCGTTGCCCGTTTGCTAATACAACCCAGAGATCTTGAAGTGCCTGTTTGTTAGCAATCGAAGGCTCAGTAATTGAACGGAGTAGGGTCTGTGAAGCGGCAATAGAGGGAACCGCGTTTGATATTTGCTCAACAATAATCGCGAGTTGATGAAAGCTGTATTCGATTTGGTTTTGATTCGACTGTTTGATGTTCAGCGCATGCTGAGCTTCAACCCGTTCAAATTCAGAGTTTATATAGAGAGCAGGGACTAATCCTAGGACAAACAGGGTACATAGAAATTGGCTGATCAGTTTTTTTATACTCGTATTCATCACTGTCCTCGAAAAATCAGCGCAATACTATATATTTTGTAGGTCTATTAATGTGATCTTGACCCAAAACTTATAATCAGATGTGCATATTATTTTGGTTTCAATGAAATTTATTGCATTTGGAGTGTTAATTGAGCAATTAGGTACCAGAAAGGAGACCTGTCCGTAAATATAATGGGGAGCATAGTACGGACAGGTTATTCTAGATAAAGCTAATTTTTAGCCTATGTGTTGTCGTAATTAACTTAAGCCAACGATGTTTCCTTTGCTATCAATGTCCAACGACATAAAAGCCGGTTTATCAGGTAGGCCTGGCATGGTCATTACATTGCCGCACAGCGCGTAAATAAAGCCAGCACCAGCGCACAGTTTTAGCTCCCTAACGGGTACGTCAAACTGAGATGGTGCACCTTTTATGTGCGCTTCAGTGGAGATTGACAGTGGAGTTTTTGCCAAACAAACCGATAGGTCGCTGTAGCCGTGTTGTCTAAACTCCGCCAACTGTTTTTTAGCCAGTGGTGATAGCGAGATACTTGCTGCGCCATAGCCAACTTCAGCGACGGCCATCAGCTTTTCTTCTAGGCTTTGCTTTGAGTGATACAAAGGCTTAAATTCACACTGTTTTTGGCAAGCTTTTACTACGGCGTGAGCCAATTTAGTCGCCCCTTCGCCACCCTGACCAAATGCTTCGCTTACTTCAACGCTAACGCTTGGGTCGAAATCGGTGATCATCTGTTTCAAAGCATCGAGCTCTTGAACTGAGTCTTGTGGAAATCGATTGATCGCAACAACTGTAGGCACTTGGTATTGCTTAACGTTGTTGATGTGCCATTTAAGGTTCTCAAACCCTGCAATAAGCGCGTCTTGGTCATCATTAAAGATTGAATCAGGTAACGGAGTTCCCGGTCTCAAATCGTATAAACCTGAGTTGGCTTTTAGACCACGTAATGTTGCGACAATAACTGCACAATCTGGCTTTTTGTTCGATGCTTTCACTTTGATGTTGCACGCTTTCTCAAAGCCCATGTCGGAGCCGAAACCGCCTTCAGTCACAACAAAATCACTCAGCTTTAACGCAATCTTATCGGCAATAATAGAAGAGTTACCGTGTGCGATGTTAGCGAAAGGCCCTGCGTGAATTAGGGTAGGAATCCCTTCAAGGGTTTGCATCAATGTTGGCTCTATGGAGTCTTTCATTGTGACGGTCATAGCACCTGCTACGTTGAAGTCATCTGCGGTTAATGGCAAGCCTTGGTTGTTGTATGCGAGTACCACTCGCCCGATGCGCTTTCTTAAATCTTGAAGGTCATCAGTTAAAGCAAGAATAGCCATCAGCTCTGAAGCGGCTGAGATGTCAAAGCCATCCTCGCGCTCAAAGCCATTAATTGTTTTGTCTGCTTCGTTCTTGCCAACCGTGATCATACGCAGTGCGCGGTCATTGTGGTCAAGTACACGTCGCCACACGATTCTGCGTGGGTCGATATCCAGAGCTTTTAAGCCTGAGCGAGCCTCAAAGGCTTCTAAGCCTTCACGTTGCTCATGATACAAACGAGCGTCAATAGCGGCAGAGGCGAGGTTATGAGCGACTGTTACGGCATGAATGTCGCCAGTCAGGTGAAGGTTCAATTGCTCCATTGGGGCAACTTGTGAATAGCCACCGCCAGCTGCACCACCTTTTACACCAAATACCGGGCCCATTGAAGGTTGGCGAATGCAGGCCATAGCGGATTGGTTAATCTTTGCTAGACCTTGTGCTAGTCCGATAGTGGTGACGGTTTTGCCCTCACCAAGAGGCGTCGGTGTTATGGCCGTAACCACGACTAATTTACCATCTTGTTGGCTAGCGAGGCGTTCAAGTGATGTGAGAGACACTTTAGATTTGTATTGCCCTAATGGCTGATGTTCGTTGTGGTGCAGGCCAGCTTGCTTGGCAACTTCACTGATGTTTTTAAGGGGAGTAGAGCGACAAATATCAATATCAGACAGCATATTTGATCCTTATATCAGAACCGAAAGGTGGTACGTAAACGTTTGCGTGGCGATAGTACTGTATAAATTTGCCAAGTAAAGGCAAACCACATCAATTATGTGCTGGAAGATAACAGATCTAAAGAGTCATTGCGCGAGATCAAATCTTAAACGAGCAAAATATTCGATCTGATTACCTTCAGTTGCGGCTATATTGGTGTTGAATACAAAAAGGGCTGCATATAGCAGCCCTTCAAGGAATGGGTAATCTAGCTTGGCGTTAACCTCTAAGAGTTAACTACTTAATGTGGTCGATTAACGATCCCAGTATGTTTCTTCTAAGCTATCTTCGCGTTCCGGTAGTGCACGAGAAAGGCGAGGAGAGTGCTGAGTCAACACTTCATAGCTTACACGGTTTGCGTACTTACAAATTTGAGACAGAGAAGAATACGTTAGACACGAGTGCTCGTGCTTTTCTGAGTTTGGAACATTCACGTGGTGGTAGCTGTTTGCTGCCATGTCGTGAAGTAGTGCTGAAAGTGCACCATCACCAGCACCGTTGGTGTTCTTAATCTCAAGTGGGCCGCCTAAGTAAGGGCCAATGTGAGAGTACACTTTTACTGGGTCTTTACAGTCTTGCTTACGCATCGCACGGCTGAATTCGTATTTGTTAAATTCAGGAATGTTACCCGGCAGTAACGGAAGCGTTGTTTCGCGTTTCGCTGGTTCGTCAGTGTAGCCTGCCATGTATAAGCCGACAGGGCCTGCTGTGCAGAGAACTAGGTCAACCCACTCAAGAGCTTTGTTCGCAGCCAATAGAGGATCTTTTTCACCCGTTAATGCTTCACCTTCATCTTCGTTCATCGCGACGATGGTTACGTTCTCTTTCAGGTATTCTTGCCACCATTCAGCGTTACCTTCGATCACGTACTTAGTACCAAGTGTTAGTACAACTGGCACATTGTGCGCTTTCGCGTATTCAATCGCTTTTTGTACCGCTTTTGGCATCGGGTCTTCAGGTTTGCCGCGCATTAGGTATGACGACACAACCAATGCTGATGCTTTCTCGAATACTTTTTCAGGAACGCTTTCAGGAAGCAGTTGGTTCATGTGGCCTTCGTTGATTGCAAACGTACGTTCACCATCTTCAGAAATAAGCGTATAGCAACGACCAATAGGACCATCAACCGTTTGAAGGTGATTTAGATTCATACGAGAAGAAGTGCGGCAAAGGTAACGATAACCAAATGAGCCAACTTCAATCTTCTTAGACATAACACCGAGCAATACAGATTTACTGTCTGCAAGTACTGAATAGTTGTGCAGTGTGTTGCCGATAGTATCGCCAGGGTATTGATGCGTGATCAAACCGCGCTCAACTAACTCTTCGTACAGCGCATCTGCTTTACTCTCTTCCAATACCAGTGAGTGACCTTTACTCAGCTCATATTTTTCAAGGAACGCGTTATCAACACGGGCTTCGATATCAACAATCGTTTGACCAACACCGACAATTGTTGCGCGGTGAAGCTTAGGCGTTTGTTGCATTTGGTTGACCAACGGATCACGTGCGTGAGTTGGAAAGTAGTGTTTAGATTTACGCTGTCCAGGAAACTTCATATGAAAAATACAGTGAAAAAATTTTGCCGCATGATATCACATTTTTTTTCTGATTCTTTCATTTTTATTACATTTAGAATCACCTGTACGATGTCTGTACAGGTGACTCGTTTTACTTTTCGCTTGAGGGCATTTACGTGAGCCTATTCCGCAGGGACGAGTGTTGCTGGATCAACGTAAGCCTCAGTACCCCAGAGCGGAACGGTTGAAAGGCTATGCTTGAAACTGCCTTCTGTTTCTTTGGTGGTGTATGATAAGTAAAGCAGTGATTGGTTCTCTGCATCGTAGATACGACGAACCTTCATTGTTTTAAAGAAGATACTTTTTGATTGTTTGAATACCACTTCACCAGATTTGCTTTTGTCTATTTTAGCAATCATTTCTGATGTAATTTCACCGGTTTGACGACAAGAGATAGAGCTATCGCTTGGATCGGAAAGGCTGAGGTTTGCTTCGATTGAAGCGATATGACAAGTCACACCTGCGATTTTATCATCATCTAAAGAAGACATTTTGATATCCTTCATTGTGAAGAATCCAAGAGAGACGTCGCCAACCTCGTTGTCCGAACAGCCAGCCAACATTGTGATGATACCCGCTGCTATTAAGGCTTTTTTCATAAGAAGTCCTTTTTATTTATAGAGTTCTGTTTACTATAAGGATATTGAAAGCTTGAATACGAGTGTAGAGCTTTTCGTTAAGTTCTTAAAGGATGTTGTTGGATAATGGAAAATATGAAGCATTTAAAGTACTTGTTGGCCTTGGTCATGCTCTGTATGCTCTGTGCTTGTAGCTCGGCACCTCAGTCGAATATATGTCTTCCAAATAGCTGTGACATTTGGGGATACTAACCGTAGGTACTAAAAGAATGAATAACGAAATACCTGAAATTGTACAGAAGAAAAACCAATGGCTGTTTAGTCAACTCGATATTGCCTACCCCGCAAAAGAGAGCCTGCTAGGCCGAGAACTTTATCAAAGCAAACTCCCGTCCAAGACATACCAACTCCTCACCCAAGATCAAACACCTTCCCAAATTGATGAACTGCATAAAGTCGACTTCCATAAACTGACCGTACTTTTTTCACTTAACCAAGCCAGCGCTTACCAAGATGAAACCGAAAGGGCGCACATGTTAGAGTTTTTGAGTCAGATTATGTTATCTGACGAACATGTCTTATACATAGGGACTCAAAATGGTGATGTTACAGCGAGCGCTATCGTTACAGAAGCGGAGGATTCTCTGCTAATCTCAGACGTTGTGGTTGGAAGTGGTCAAAGTATCAACGCTTTTGCTAAGCAGATCCTTGATTTTTGGGCACAAGATCATGCTTCTCGCGATAAAGTGTGGGTCGAGAACTAAAGGTTCTTTGAGAAAGCGTTAATCTAAGTAAAATACCCCGTCTTATTTAAAGGGTATTGTATGTACAAGCTATTGTTCTCAATCGCTGTATTGTGTGTTAGCGCTTATTCTTCACTCAGTTTTGCTAATGACTGGGGTATCAAACGCATCCTAGTTTTACACTCATACGAACCTTCTTATCAGTGGACCGCTGACTTCCAAAAAGGGATAGACAGTGCGTTCAGCCAATCTCAAGCCGAAGTTAAACTCTCAATCGAGTATTTGGATTCAAAGCGCGTCCATAGCCCTGAGTACTACGATTCTATCGCGAACTACTTACGTACCAAATATGCAGATTATAAGTTTGATGGTGTAATCGCGACTGACGACAACGCGGCTAACTTCCTTGAATCTCTGCCTAATTTGATTGATCGCTCCACACCTGTCGTTGCTGCCGGTATTAACGATTTCAGTACCGACATGTATTCGGTGTCTGATAGAGCAACCGTGCTTTATGAGAACGATCAGATAGACGTCAATATTGATCTAATTTCGAAATTAAGGCCTAACCTAAAAACACTGTATTTCATTAATGATTACAGTGTCACTTCTGAGTTAATTCGCAAAGAGATGAATCGCGTGATGACTGAGTTCCCTAATATCGCATTGGTTGAAATACGCGATCTATCGTTAGTGCGTACCCGTCAGTTTTTGGAAGGTATCTCTGCTGATGACGCGGTTTTGCTCAGTCATTACAATACCGAATTGAATCGAGGCGTGTATCATACTTATCAAGAGGTTTCGGATACTTTGTCTAAAGCAAGTACTGCTCCAGTGTTTGCTTTGTGGCAGTTCTATATTTCGGGAGATGTACTTGGTGGCTATGTGAATCACTCTCAAAGCATGGGTGAAGAGACGGTTAAGGCGCTCGATAAGTACCTACCTCTTGGTTTCGACGAACCTTTAACTCCAGGTGATAACAAACGTTTTGTTTTCAATTATCCAGCGATGACAAAGTTCGGTATCCGTGAGAGTGCGCTACCTGATGAGGCTGTATTCATTAATGAGCCTTCATCCTTTATTCGTAAAAACTTTCAGTTGCTATTGGGATTGTCGATGGTCATTGCAGGTTTGAGCCTGATTATTTTGATGCAATTTGTCACTCTACGCCAAAAGAAAGAACTGGCTAAAAAGAGCAAACGAATCTTAAAACTCCAGAAACAAACACTGAATATTCAAAAAGATATGATTCATGTTCTCGGAGAGGCGATTGAAACTCGCTCTGGCGAAACCGGTAATCACGTTAAGCGTGTCGCCAAGTTGTCTGCGTTGCTTGCTAAGTATCGTGGCTTGAGCCATCGCGAGGTCGAGATGATAGAGATCATCAGTCCCAGAATCAATCTTGGATAAACCAGGTAAATTGACCGAGCAAGAGTGGGAAGTGATGAAGCTTCACACAACGGCAGGCTATAACTTATTGAAGAGTGGAGCCGGTGATATTACCAATCTGGCTGCTATCATTGCCAACGAGCATCATGAACGTTGGGATGGGGCTGGATATCCTAATGGCAAAGTGGGTGACGACATTCACTTGTTTGCCCGTATTACTGCCGTCGCCGATGTGTTTGATGCACTACTCAGTGCCCGTTGTTACAAAGAGCCGTGGCCATTAGAGATGGTTATCGATTTGTTCGAGAGAGAATGCGGCTGTCAGTTCGACCCTGAGCTTACTCAGTTACTACTGAGCCACTTACCCGAGTTTGTTGCTATTCGTGATTCGTATCCAGATACCATCACCGCTGAATGTCGCATTGAATTAACGGATAAACCTATTGTTATTGAAGAATTGGCCGTGAATTAACGGTTTATTGGCAAATAAAGTCGTGATTGGTGACGCTCAAAGTATATTAATTTAATGAGTGCTGTTGCTTATGGTTAGGCATAAAGTGATCCACTGCATATTTCGCGTAGAGAAATAAGGGGCGATAGGTAAAGTGTTACCTTAATCATCACGCGTATTGAAAGAACACTATAGGATAAAACTTGAATTCAATGCGAGTGAGAGAGCTATGCGGTTAGAACAAACTAAATGTGTAATTTTCGATTGTGATGGAACACTCATCGATAGCGAGAAGCTGTGTTGCCAAGCCTTAGTGAATGTGTTTTCTGGCTTTGGGGCTAAGTTAAGCGTTAATGACTGCTATGTGCACTTTCAAGGTGGGAAGCTAGCTGACATCTTAATGGATACGCAAGCACGTTTAGGGCTATCCATCTCCATCGATACACTCGAGCCGATTTATCGCACTGAATTAGAAGCCTTGTTCCAACGCCATTTAAAGCCGATGGATGGTGCTATTGAGCTTATTGAATTCCTCAAGCAACAAGACATTGAGTTTTGTATCGCTTCCAATGCGCCTAAATCTCGAGTTGAATCTTCATTGGCAATGACAGGAATGCTCGACGACTTCAAAGGCAAAGTATTTTCAGCTTTTGATGCCAATAGCTGGAAACCGGAGCCCGACCTGATCATGTATACCGCAATGAATATGGGCTTTTTACCAAACGAATGTATTTATGTTGATGACACGGTGAAAGGCATTGAAGCAGGGGTTCGTGCGGGTATTCAATCTTTTAGATTGCGACCAACGTTTGAAGGTTCATTGAGTGATAATACCGAAGCCGACATAGCAGAGCTAGCGGCTCAGGATATTTACAGTTTGGAAGAAATATCGATTTGGATTAATGGCAAGCGCTGCTCAAGTGGTGGTATACCGCACTCTGGAGCTTTGGTGGGGTAGAGCCTAATTGAAGGCTGACTACTTTGCTTAATTGTGTTGTGTGGAAACCACATGCAGCACAAGTGAACTTCTCTCCACTTTCTGAAAGTAGATATTCGTCATGTTGGCATAAAGGGCATGTGATGTCGTCGGTGTATGGTGCATCTGTTTTATTCATTATGTGTCACCTGCAGCAAAAGGGTAAGCGAAAATAAGACCCGTTCAAATAGATTACCCCTAAGCTCGATTATTAGACAGTTTTGGCTCCTCTTAATCCCTCCTTTGCGACTTACTTCATGTTAATAACTGAGGAGTATGGATTTACCATGGTTATTAATCGACACCAATAAAAAAGGACTCTATATGAGTCCTTTTTAGGTTTGTTCTTAATTCTGAGCATTAAGTGCAAATAGCTGATAGCTATTTGCTAAGTGCTAAGTGCGGTATCTTGCCAAAGTTTGAGACAGAGAAACCGATGCTTCAGTCAGCTTAGATACGCCCTTTGAAGAGTTTTGAGCGACATCTTTGATTACGTCTGATTGGCCTCGTATATCATTAAGCTCAGCAGCGATGGTATTCGCTACGTTGCTTTGTTCATCAGCTGACGTTGCTATTTGTAGACTCATGTCCATTAGCGCTTGTGCGGAATCTGCAATCGAGTTTACGTCATCACCGATATGTGAAATGAGTTGGCTACTGGTTTGCGCTTGATCAACCGTTTGCACCGTGATCTTAGCAATATTTTGACTCTCTTGCTGTAAGCGTTCAATCATCGTTTGGATCTCAACCGTAGCGGATTGAGTTCTGCTAGCAAGTGTTCTCACTTCATCAGCAACAACGGCGAAACCACGACCTTGTTCACCCGCACGAGCTGCTTCAATCGCGGCATTTAGCGCAAGTAAGTTGGTTTGCTCAGAAATTGCGTTGATCGTGGTGATGACTTCGTTGATTTGGCTTGTATTTACATTCAAGCTCGTAACAGAAGACGAGGTTTGCTCAATCAAAGAAGAAAGGGTGGTTATCTCTGAGATTGCTTGCTGAACCATAGCATGGCTATCATTGATTTGTTGAGCATCTTGCTCTGCTTGCTCTGTAGAGCGCGCTGAGATATTAGATACTTCATTCGCTGATGCCGTCATTTGATCCATCGCCGTTGCAACAGAGTCTAGAGATGAATTCTGGCTCATAATCTGTGTTTCACTGCGCTTCATCTCTTTTTCGAAAGAAGCTGACGTTTCACTCAGTGTCGCTGCGTTTTGGTTTACGTTATTGACTAGTTCACTTAGCGTATCCATTGAACGGTCAAGGGCGCAACCAATCGTACCAAACTCATCTCGGCCCGGATGGAAGCCAAGGCGAGATGTTAAATCACCATCACCAATCTTTTGAGTGGTTGAGTAAAGAACCCAAAGTGCGCCACCTAGGAAGGTTGCAACCCAGTAACAGAAAAGACCAAAAGGCAAACACCATAAAAGACTGAGTAATAATGTGTACAGAGCTTGCTGCTTTTGGTTCTTTGTATCAGTAGTTGAAACGGTAAGAGAGTAGTAGTTGCCATCTTGTGCCAGTGCCGTAGCAGTCACCGAACCCGTGTTTGAAATAGTGGTTTCTTGAAGGCGTGTTTGTTGGCTAACAGAACGAACCGAAGCTGGGGAATCTGACGCTGATAAAATGCCTTGCAACTGATATTCAACCTGCTGTTTTGCACTCGCGTCAATTTGTTCCATATTGTTGACGTAGTTGAGGCCAGCGAGGCTTGCCACAGCGGCAAAAAAGATCAAGAAAATGACCCAAAACTTGTCGTTAATCGACATTTTAATAAACAGTTTGTCTATCGTTCTAAATTGTACTTCTTTCATAAAAACTCCACGGTAAATCCTTTACCGTGGACTCTAAATAACCGACCTCAATAAAAATGTGATTCCGATCGATTAATTATGAAAATTAATGATAGCAATATATCGTTCATGAGACATCAATCAAGTATTTTTGCTCTCGATGGGTTTATTAGCCTAATGATGGTAATAACCCTACTGAAATAAGGATTTGAACTGCAATGATAAACACGCCAACGCTACCCGCTAAAAACAGCGCTTTGCTTCCGCCTAACACTTGGTAAGTTGATTCTGTAGCGTGAGGTTTTACTAATAAATCTGTGTAACGAACTTTGTATACCATTACTGTCGGTAGCAGAATTGCGAGCACTGAAAGTGCAATGGCAGCGTAACCCAAAGCCATGATAAAACCTTGTGGGTAGAACAAGGCAAAACCTAATGGTGGTAAAAAAGTGATAGCGGCCGTCTTAACGCGTTTGGCATTGCCTAGTTTCTTGCTTAGAGAGTCCCCCATGAATTCAAATAACCCCAAGCTCACGCCAATAAAAGAAGTAAGAAGTGCAAGGTCAGCAAAGACACCCACGATCAAGCTTAAGTTTGATTGATGAACAGTTTGCGATAGTGAGATCAGAAGCGCACCCAAGCTAGTATCAGACAATAATTGCTCTTGGCTAACCACACCCAACGTAACACTCTGCCAGAAAACATAGATGACCAAAGGCAGTGCAGAGCCAATAATCATGACCTTACGTAAAGAGCGAACGTCACCATCCAGGTATCGAACAATTGAAGGGATGCTGCCGTGGAAACCAAAAGAGGTAAACACAACCGGTATCGCAGCAACAATCAGGCCTTGATGCAAAGGCATGCTCATTAGGTATTGAGAGCTGATGTTTGGTGCAAGGAAACTGAGTACCAGTACCATCGCAATCAGTTTAAGTCCGAATAAAACGCGGTTAACTTTATCAACACTGTGTGTACCAATCGTAACAACTCCCGCAACTAACAGTGTAAATAGGAGTGTAGTGACTTGGCCATTGAGTTCAATGCCTGCAATATCCGATATACGTTGGTTAAACTGCGCTCCGCCACCTGCAATGTATGCGGCACACAAAGCGTAGAAAAGAAACATCACGGCGAAGCTTGCGATCCACTTTCCTTTCGTTCCCAAAATCGTGTGAGCTAACGTGTGTAGAGTTGCGTCCGATTCAGCGAATTGATGAAGCTCTACCATTAATAATGCGGTGAAGGCCATGAGAGCCCATAAGCCAAGCATTAGAAATAGTGAAGTTGAAAAGCCAATTCCTGCAGATGCGAGTGGAAGAGCGAGCATGCCGGCACCAATGGTTGTGCCTGCAATGATCAAAGTACTGCCAAAAACCTTTGATTTATTCATTGTATATAATTCTTTACGTTAGGGTGGGTTTTCGTTGTGTTTCTTCTGGTCTAAGAGAATAAACCCAAAGAATATCTCGATTTTCAAGTATCTTGATTGAGTTTAATTCCAAATGCAATGTTTAATGTAATTAAAAATATCCACTGTATATAAATATGTACAGCAGTTGGTGCGTAAGGAACTAAAAATGCTTAAGCAAACGTTTGAGTGTGATTTGCATCAAAATTTATAGGGTAATTTGTTGTAATTGGTGTAAGGTGACAGTACATATGTCGTTCGCGTATGCCCCTTTAGCGTAAACAAGCGTTAATGATCGCGAGTAGCTTCAAGCTATAAATATGGAATGGGTAGAGTAGAGTGCGTTCATCAAAGTGACATAATATAAGTCCAGGATGGTGCACTAGTTAATCGGACAACATGTCCACATCAAGGAATAGAGGGGGCACTATGAGTGACCAATCTTATAATGACGAAAGTCTAGAGTTGTTAGATGCTATGGAAATTGGTATCGATTTATCTGACTATGAACAGACGGTTAAACAATTAGCAGAAGAGCTTTTCAAGTCTTCGAACTAAGTTTTTAAGATCTTTAATTAGGTTTTACTGAACTAAAGGTTTCTGTAGTTCAACGTTCTCAAATTAAACAATTCTTAAACTGAGCAAATTTCATTCGCTCACACGTCATAACAAAACTATCCTCATTAAAGTTCGCGAAGATAAACGAGTACGTTTACCATGTTACTTAGTTCTCGATACTTTAATGAGGTTCAATGAACTTTCTCGCACACCTCCACATCGCCAAGCATTGTAAAAGTAACTTAGCGGGTAATCTGTTAGGTGACTTCGTTAAAGGCGACCCTAGTAAATACTATTCAAACTCACTTTCAGACGGAATAAGACTTCATCGATTCGTTGATAGCTATACTGATCATCATGATGTGTCTCGTTCTGCAAAATCGCTTTTCTCACACCAAACACGACGCTTTGCACCTATCGCACTCGATGTATTTTGGGATCACTGCTTAGCCAATCATTGGGCTCAGTTCTCAACGCAATCACTTGAGCGCTTTTGCGTAGACAGCCATCAACAGATCTTTGAACACCAAGAGCCTCATTGGCCTGAGCACTTCATTACTGTTCACCAGAAAATGGCAGAACAACGTTGGTTGCTAAGTTATCAAGACATGTCTTCCATTGAGGTGGTATTGCAACGCATGGCTTTGAGACGGCCAAAGCTTGGGATGCTTAAATCTTGCTATCACGACCTAGAGTATCACTACAACACGTTGCAGTGTCACTTTTATGAGCTTTATCCTAGTGTTTTAGAAGAAGCGAAGCAGTTTAATTCGCTTCAAATGAAGAAAAATCAAAAGGAAAGGTAAACAGCGTAATGCAGGTTTGCTACAATCCGCGCCTATTTAATCTTTGAGCATCATACTATGTCTGAATCTACAAAATCTTTTAACCAACTAGGATTATCTGAGCATCTTCTTGCTACGCTATCAGAGCTTAACTTTACGGCTCCTACCAGTGTTCAAGAGCAAGCGATTCCATTGGTATTAGAAGGCAAAGATGTATTGGCTGGTGCTCAAACGGGTACAGGTAAAACGGCCGCATTTGGTTTGCCCATTATCCAAAGATTAATCGAGACAAAAGATAACGTTATTCCAAACCCGAAGCTAGTTCGTGCGCTTGTGTTGGTACCAACACGTGAACTAGCGCAACAGGTTTTCGATAACGTAACCAGCTACGCAAAGGGCACCGACATCAAAGTCGTGGTGGCTTACGGCGGCGTTAGTATGAAGGTTCAAACTGAAAACCTACGCGGGGGAGCTGATATTCTTGTCGCGACTCCTGGCCGTCTTATCGACCATATGTTCACTAAGAACATCATGTTGAGCCACACTGAAGTGTTGGTACTGGATGAAGCAGACCGCATGCTAGATATGGGTTTCATGCCTGATATCAAACGCATTCTTTCTCGTATGAATGAGGTGCGACAGACTCTGTTCTTCTCTGCGACGTTTGATAACAAAATTAAAGCTCTGGCACATCGGATGATGCAGTCGCCAAGCGAAATTCAAGTGACGCCAAAAAACAGTACCGCTGACACCGTTACCCAGATGGTTTATCCCGTTGATAGATCGCGCAAGAGTGAATTATTGGCTTATTTGATTGGCTCAAAGAACTGGCAACAAGTGTTGGTGTTCACTAAGACTAAGCAGGGTACCGATGCTCTAGTTAAAGAGCTTAAGCTAGATGGCATTAAAGCGGCATCAATCAATGGTGATAAGAGCCAAGGTGCGCGCCAAAAAGCACTGGATGATTTCAAATCAGGCAAAGTACGCGCGCTAATTGCAACCGACGTGGCAGCTCGAGGTATTGATATCCAGCAGCTAGAACAAGTTGTCAATTACGATATGCCATTTAAAGCGGAAGACTACGTTCACCGTATTGGTCGTACTGGCCGTGCTGGCAATAGTGGTTTAGCGATCTCTTTGATGAGCCAGGATGAAGCTTATCTTCTGGGTGACATTGAACGCTTACTTGATACTCGCTTGCCTCAAGAGTGGCTAGAGGGTTTTGAACCAAGCCTAGAAAAAGATATAGCCCCCGATCGAGGTGGTCGCAGTAAAAGTCGTTCATCAGAAAAACGTAAGATGAAAGCGAAACTTAAGATTCATCAAAATCGCGGTAAAGCGCGTCGCTAAACCTGCTACTGGTTGAATCGTTTAAAACATAAGCAGACTCACTCAGACATAAAAATGCCCCGCTACTGATATATTCAGTAGCGGGGCATTTTCGTTTTCGTTTTAAGCATTAAGCATTAAGCATTAAGCGTGAAACTTGAAGCCGCGATTTTAGTGTTTGTTTTGCTAGTGTTCACATTTCCACACACAAGGGACTTCATAAATAAGTTCTTCAATCGAACTTGTATTCAATACCCATTCATCAGTGATATTGAAGGTGCTGATCATTTGCTTGTTGAACAATTGCCAATGATTTAACAATGCTTCTTCAGGTGTCGATTGCATGTCGCCTTCATTCCATGTGCTTTCCATGAAAGGAGTAAGGCATACCGCTCCGTGCGCATACATGATCATTTGCCATTTAATTTCATAAATGTTGATCAAATTATCTGGATTCGCATCATTATATTCATCTGCCAACATATTAATTTGTTTTTCGATATCACCAACATTGTCGATAAAGTAATCGACCAAGTTGTCTTTTTGGCGAACAGAGTCGGTGATAAGTTGCATAGGTTTGCGTGAGTGAATCATGTTGCTAAAGAGGCGCATACTGAATAAATAGATAGCAATGTTTGGTGCGACGCCTTTTGGTAACTCTTCTACGATTTTAGCAATGTATGACTGAAAATAATCATGTAAACAATCACTTATAGCATGCCAAATTTTCTCTTTGCTACCAAAGTGGTGGCGAATAAGGCTATGAGATACGCCTGCTTTCTCACTGATGTTACGAAGAGAAACACTGTCATAACCATGCTCGCAGAACATATCCGCAGCTACACCCATGATCAAAAATCTCGTCTCTTCAGCGTCTTTCGCGCTTCTTCTGCCTTGTTTCTTTTCAGTCATCTTCATTTCTACATTTACCTGATTACCACATTCTACACTGTTTTCCTTGAAATAAAAAATACTGCACAGGTGGAAAGTAAAGCTTGAGAATTCTTTAATAATAAATATACTGCCCACCTGTGTAATAAATCATAATAATTAGATGGAGAAGCATCATGCAATCCAATTTGTCTATCAAAGCGATACCGACCAAGCGTACGGGCGTGGTTATTGCCGCACTATTGCTCGCAGGCTCTCTAGCTGGATGTAACAAAGTTCAGTCAGAGGAAAATGAGCAGGTAATCAAGCCTGTAAAGTTATTTGAGATTCCTCTGCAGGCAGATATCGAGCTTGATAGTTTTATCGCAAAAGTGGATGCAACCGACCGTGCTGCGCTTTCATTTCAAGTGGGTGGCGATATCGAAGCTTTCGATGTTCGTATGGGACAAGAAGTTAAGAAAGGTCAGGTGCTAGCCGTATTAGACGCGACGGATTACCGTATTGCCGTTGATGCAGCTCAAGCTAAATTTGACTTGGCGAACAGCCAATACAAGCAAGCTTCTGAGCTGTATTCGAAAAAGTTAGTCAGTACCGATTACTACGACCAAGCCGTCAACACCTTTACTGCCGCTGACGTTGAGTTGGAACAAGCAAAAACAAACCTTGGTTACACCACATTAGTTGCTCCATTTGATGGCGTGGTATCGATGGTGTTTGGTAAGCAATATCAGTTAATTGCTGAAAAGCAGCCAGTTCTTAATATTTTGAATCACAGTGAAATGGATGTGACGTTCTCTATTCCGGTATCTAAGCTTGAAGACCGTTCTATTCAAGACCTAACGAGCTCAAACATGTGGGTTGTAATGGATAGCCACCGCGGTATTCGTATCCCAACGCGTTTTAAAGAGATCTCTACACAACCAGATGAAGACACCAACAGCTACCAAGCGGTTGTATCTATCGACAAGCCGTTAGGCATCAATCTACTTTCTGGAATGACAGCGCAGGTTGAAGTTCAGAAGAGTAAGTCAGACTACGGTATTGGCATTGTTGATTCAGCTTGGCTAACCAAACAAGCTGACCATGGCGAGCTATGGCGCTATAACCCAGACTCTCGATCGATTTCTAAAGTGCAAGTCCTGCTTGATGAGCAAGGTAAAGTTATAGAAGGTCTTTCTTCTGGTGATCTTATCGTTGAAGCAGGTGTGGATGTGTTATCTGACGGACAGCAAGTAAAAGCTTGGCTTCGTGAGGGGGGTATTTAATGAACCTTTTAAAATTATCAGTTGTTGTCGCGTCGGTTTTGTTACTTCAAGCCTGTAACAATGAAGCTGTACACCGTGAACAACCGCCTTTATTGGTTTCTACCTTTGACGTTGGCGCGCCGCTGACTGATCAGTACAGAAGTTTTAATGGACAGGTGATGCCTGCAGAACTTACACCGTTGGCATTTAAGCTTGCAGGCGAAATTCAACAAGTATTGGTGGAAGCCGGTGACAAAGTCGAAAAAGGGCAGTTATTAGCCACCTTAGATAACGCAACGTACCTTCAAGATCTAACTGATGCTAAATCTCAATTCAAACTGGCGAGCAAACAGTTGGCCCGTGGTACGGAGATGTTTGGCAGCAAGATGTTATCGCAATCAGAACACGACCAACTGACGGCTAACTACAAACTAGCATCGGCGAATTTGGCGGCAGCAAAACGCAAGTTAAGTTACACAGAGCTTTTAGCGCCATTCTCAGGAACAGTTTCAACCGTCGATAAGCAACGATTCGAAAACACGACTCCTGGAGAAACACTCCTGAGTGTGTACCAGAACGATAAGGTGTATGTGCGAATTCAAGTGTCAGATTCTATTTTGGCGTCGATCAGCCCAGACATGCGTTCGAGCAGTTACCGCCCCCAAGCAACTTTTGGAGGTCACTCGGGGGAATATCCTTTGACGTATCTAGAGCACACTAGCGAATTGCACCCACAATCACGTACCTACGAGTTTTGGATGCAGATGCAGCAGCCTGAAAGTGAAATTCTGCCGGGCACGAGCGTCACGGTCAATGTGGATATGGCGAAAGCGGGTCTGAGTGATGTTCAAGGTAACCAGTTACCAATGACAACGCTAGAAGCGGGCTCTGAAGCTAATCAGTTCTATGTGTGGAAAATGGAAGACGGACAAGCATTCAAAAGCGAAGTAGAAGTCGACAAAATCAGTGGCCAAGGCGCATTAATCGCTCATGGTGTTGAGCAAGGTGATCGACTCGTAAACTCGAATCTAAGAAAACTCCGTGACGGAATCGAATTGTCAGGAAAAGCAGAATGAACATCGCAGAATATTCAATTAAAAACAAAGTAATCAGCTGGCTGTTTCTAGTCATTTTGGCCATTGGCGGTGTGTCGTCTTTTGGCAACCTATCCCGTTTAGAAGACCCAGCTTTTACCATTAAAGATGCAATGATTATTTCAACTTACCCTGGCGCTACGTCTATGGAAGTTGAAGAAGAGTTAACGTATCCACTTGAAAAAGAGATACGACAACTGCCTTATATCGACAAGATCACTTCAACGTCGTCGAATGGTATGTCTCAAATTATGGTCAGCATGAAGATGGACTACGGTCCAGACGAGTTGCCCCAAATTTGGGATGAAATGCGTCGTAAAATCAACGATCTACAGCCAACACTACCCAGTGGTGTTAATTCAGTTCAGATCATTGATGATTTTGGTGACGTATTTGGTGTGATGATCATGCTGACCGGTGATGGTTACGATTATGTCGAGCTAAAACAGTACGCAGATTACCTAACGCGTGAAATCGAATTAGTTGACGGTGTTGGCAAAGTAAGTATTGCGGGTGACCAACAAGAGCAATTGTTTGTTGAGATGTCACTTGAGCGTTTAGCGGCGCTAAACCTAGATATGTCGATGGTAACGTCACTGTTAGCACAACAAAACAGTGTGGTATCGGCAGGCGAGGTAATGTTGAATGGCCAAAGCCTTACAATCAAACCTAACGGAACATTGAGCACGGTTGAAGAGCTAGAAAACTTAATCATTCATGGTCGTGACACAGGCAATTTGATTCGCTTGAAAGATGTCGCTGAGGTTACTCGCGGTATCCAAGAAAAACCGGGCAATGTATTGACTTACAACGGCAAACCAGCGATCAACCTAGGTATTGCGTTCTCTTCAGGCGTAAACGTAGTAGAAATTGGTAACGCGTTAGATGCCGAACTGGATCGTTTAGAAAGCATTAAGCCTGCCGGTGTAGAGCTGAACTACTTCTACAACCAAGCGCAAGAAGTAGACAAATCAGTGGCTGACTTTTTAATCAGCCTAGTTGAAGCCGTTGCTATTGTTATCATCGTACTGCTTTTTGCAATGGGTTTACGCAGTGGTTTGATCATCGGTCTAGTGCTTCTATTGACGGTATTTGGAACCTTCATCCTGATGGATTACAACGATGTCGAACTGCACCGTATCTCACTGGGTGCACTTATCATCGCTCTCGGTATGCTGGTGGATAATGCGATTGTTGTCGTTGAAGGTATTCTGGTTGGCTTGAAGAAAGGCAAGACTAAACTTCAAGCAGCGAAGGACATCGTGACACAAACACAATGGCCACTATTGGGTGCGACCATTATTGCTATCACGGCCTTTGCACCAATCGGTTTGTCGAAAGACGCGACAGGTGAATTCATGGGCTCACTGTTCTGGGTTTTGTGTTTTTCATTGTTCTTGAGCTGGGTTACAGCGCTAACGCTGACTCCGTTCCTTGCAGAAATGATGCTGAAAGAAGAAGACAAGGTCGATGAGAACGAAGACCCATACAAAGGTATTCTGTTCGTTGTATTCGGCGCGTGTCTGAAAGTAGCACTTCGATTTAGGTGGCTTACCGTAGTAAGCATGGTCGCGCTATTAGCAGTTTCTGTGGTTGGTTTTGGTATGGTGAAGCAGCAGTTCTTCCCGCCATCAAATACGCCAATGTTTTACGTCGATATGTGGATGCCGGAAGGTACCGATGTACGTGAAACGATTAAGCAGACAGAAAAAGTTGAAAGCTACATTCGCCAGCAAGATGACGTTGAGTTTGTAACTACAACAGTTGGCCAAGGCATGCAACGTTTTGCGCTGACATACCAACCCGAGAAAAGTTACGAAGCGTACAGTCAACTGCAGGTACGAACGACTGACCGAGACACCATGTTTAAAGTCCTAGAAGGGCTAGACAAGGACTTGGCCAATAAATTTGAACAACCTACGTTCCAATTTAAATTGATTGAGTTTGGCCCGTCGCCAGCGTCAAAAATCGAAGCTCGTATTAGCGGTGCAGACCCGCAGATCCTTCGCAGCATAGCTGTTGAGGTAGAAGATATCTTGTTGGCGGATCCTGGTTCTCGAAATGTGCGTCACGACTGGCGTGAACGCACCAAAGAGCTCGTGCCACTGTTTAACGAATCAAAGGCACGTCGCCTTGGTATTTCAAAGACGGATCTGTCTGAGACATTACAGATGGCGTTTGGTGGCTACAACATCGGTTTACTGCGCGATGGTACGCACATGTTACCTATCGTGGCACGCCTGCCTGAAGAAGAGCGTTTTGACTTTGAATCACTGAACAATGTGAAGATCTGGAGCCCATCACTGCAAACCTACATTCCTGTAGAACAAGTGATCGATGGGGTTGAGCTTCAATGGTCTGAGCCACTGATTCAACGTCGTGACAGAAAACGTACGTTAACGGTTCTGGCTGATCACGATGTATTGGGTGATGAAACACCAGCTAGCTTGTTTGCTCGCGTAAAACCACAAGTAGAAGCATTGGCTCTACCAGAAGGTTACAGCATCAGTTGGGGCGGTGAGTACGAGAGTTCTAAAGATGCACAAGAATCTCTATTTGGTTCACTGCCAATGGGTTATTTGTTGATGTTTATCATCACTATGCTTCTGTTCAACTCGGTTCGTAAGCCACTTGTAATTTGGTTTACGGTGCCACTCTCTATCATTGGCGTTTCGATTGGTCTGTTAGGTACTAATATGCCATTTAGCTTCACTGCGTTCTTAGGTCTATTGAGTCTAAGTGGCATGATTTTGAAGAACGGTATCGTACTGCTTGACCAGATCAACAGTGAGCTACAAACAGGTAAAGACCCATATTTAGCGGTTGTCGACAGCGCGATCAGTCGTGTACGACCTGTATCTATGGCAGCACTAACGACTATCTTGGGCATGATTCCCTTGGTATTCGATGCATTTTTCGGCTCGATGGCGATTACCATCATGGCAGGCTTAGGCTTTGCTACAGTACTAACGCTAATAGTAGTACCAGTGATGTTCGCCATTCTATATAGAATCAAACCGTCCACTGCGGTTATTAGGGATTGATATAAAACAGATTCTTTTAAGCCAGCCCAGTCAATCTTGATTGGGTTTTTTTACGGATATGATTTGATAAAACAAGACGAAGATAGGTCCGAACTAAGAGGACGTTGCGATAGCAATGCGTGCCTTAACAAGGATCGTTTTAAAAGATAGGTATTATAAGAGTCGTTAGCCAATGGTAAAGCGGCTTCCGGTATAATAGAGAATAGGGGCTAGATTCTAGATTGCTAGGCGGATATCCAACTCAATCGGCTTTGGCATGGCTAAGTGATAGCCTTGATACATATCGAAGCCTAAACTTTGCATCGCAGTCAGTTGCTGTTGGGTTTCTATCCCTTCGATGACCGTCTTTGCACCGATTTGGTTGGCAAGCTTAACTACTAACTCCATTTTTTGAGTATCACCGTTTTCAAAATCCAACATCACAGAGCGATCGATTTTGATGATATGAGGAGTGATATGGCGAACACGTTGCTCTGTTGACGCCTGTGCTCCAAAGTCATCAACCGCGATTTGAAAACCATTATCTGCAAGTGAGTGGGCCGCGTTTTTTAAGCGTTCTTCACTCTCTACATTAAGTTCGACCAACTCCATGACGATTTGTTCGCACGATAAGTTAAGCTCGTGAAGACGTTTAGCTAACAGAGTGTCTTTTACTTTTTCTGATGCAAACAACTCACCAACGTTTGGAAGTACGTTCAAAAAAAGGTTTAAGTGACGGACTGTCGATTGTGCGAAGTTACGGATGTGAATGGCTCGGCTCAGTCTCTCTACGTTGATTTTGTCTGTGTATGAGGTTTCGTCTGAATGGAAAAAGTGATCTGGGCGAACGACATCACCTTTACAATTGGAAATACGAACCAAAGCCTCTACGCCTATCTGAGTAAAAGAAGAATCAAATATAGGTTGGTAGACACTTGTAAGTGTTAAGTCTTGGTATTTCGCAATAAACTGCATATCGGCATCCACAGATATACAACTAATAAATTCATTTCTGTCTGATAAAATCATAATCGCTAATAAAAGGTGTTTATTCAGTGACGAGAATATACATCACAGTTGTCATAATATTGACAGGTGTTGATAAATTGTCAATTAATAAAAATTAATTTGTCACGGTAACATCTAAATAATTAAAGTCAGCGAAAAATCAGGATGATAAAGGTCATTATGTATCAAGGATATATATTGATTAGCTTGTTTAATAGGTTCAGTGAATTTGATGTCTGAGTAACCTGTATCACATCAACCCTATCAATATAAAGCCTTAACACGTATACACCTAAAATAAATATGGTTAAAGGTTTGCATTCTGGGGGAGTATCAAAATAATAAAATAAATAGATCTTTGTGGTTACATAAAAATGATGTCTGTCTCTCAAAATTAATATTGAGGTTGTTAAGTTATTAATTAGTAAACTGGAGAATCCGGATAATAAATGAGTGGAATATAGA
>NZ_JBFRLX010000048.1:0-6031 GCF_041470165.1 Vibrio sp. 10N.286.46.A8 | reverse complement strand
GTATTAATCCATAATTTACAAATATTTACATATTACCCACTTGAAACCTGCTCTCATGAGCAGGTTTTTTTGTGCTCTATCATTGAAATTAATATTTTAATAAATATAATAACGCAACTGATATAGATTATCATTTCGATATAAAGGACTTTACCAATGAAAAAATTGCTAACTCTTTCAGCTCTAGCATGTAGCGCAATCGCACCAACGGCTGCAATCGCTGCTGAAGAAGTAAACGTATACTCTTACCGTCAACCTTTCCTTGTTGAACCTATGTTTGATGAGTTCACAAAAGAGACAGGCATCGAGGTGAATGTTAAGTTTGCTAAGAAAGGTTTAGCAGAGAAGCTAGCTCAAGAGGGCGAATACAGCCCAGCTGATGTGGTATTAACTGTTGATATCAGCCGTCTATCTGAGCTAACTGAAAAAGGTTTAGTTCAAGCTGTAGAAAGTGATGTTCTAGAAAAGAATATCCCAGCTCAGTACCAAGACACAGCTAACGAGTGGTTCGCTCTAACAACTCGTACACGTAGCGTTTACTCTTCTCGTGACCGTGTTGGTCGTCTAGGTGAAGATTTCACTTACGCTGATCTAGCTAAGCCAGAATTCAAAGGTAAAATCTGTACACGTAGTGGTAAGCACCCATACAACGTTTCTCTAGTATCTTCGATGATTGCTCACAAAGGTGAAGCTGAAACGAAAGAATGGCTAGAAGGCGTAAAAGCAAACCTAGCACGTAAGCCTCAAGGTAATGACCGTGCACAAGTTAAAGCGATCAAAGAAGGTCTATGTGACGTTTCTCTTGGTAACAGCTACTACCTAGGTAAGATGGTTAACGATAAAGAGCAAAAAGCTTGGGCTGACGCTGTTTACCTTAACTTCCCTAACCAAGAGACAACAGGTACTCACGTAAATATCTCTGGTATGGCAATGGCTAAATTCTCTCCAAATAAAGAGAACGCAGTTAAGCTGATGGAATTCCTATCTGGTGACGTGGCGCAAGGCATGTACGCAGAAGTGAACTACGAATACCCAGTTAAAGCTGATGTTAAACCTTCAGAGCTTGTTGCTTCTTGGGGTGAATTCAAAGCTGATACAATTTCTCTAGACCAGATTGCTGACCACCACGCAGCTGCAATCAAGCTACTAGACGAAGTTAAGTTCGATCTATAATTTTTTACTGTAGGCTTCGGCCCTAGTAAAATGACAGCCTCAAGTCGCCATTTCGGTAACTTGGGGTTGTTTTGTTTTGGAAAATCACTTTTTGATACAAAGCTCCCCGTTAATCCCCAGAGTTATGAGCATCTCACCTTGAAGTCATTACAGTATATGGGTATAAATAACCCCCCATTAAAAGGATATGAGATGTATTTGCAAATGCATTTGTGTTTCATTAAGCCTCGTTGTAGTTAGGCGATGAAAGAAAAGAATTATTTATGGAACACCAGTAGCTGCATCATTGCTGTATTGCTGGTTTTACCGATTTTAGCGATTTTTACGACTGCTGTTGGAGAAACAGATGAGCTATTTTCTCATCTTATGTCCACAGTAATGCCCACCTATACTTATAATACGGTGGTTTTAGTCATAGGAACCTTATTCCTGTCTTTGGCTTTTGGTATTCCGTCAGCTTGGATTATGGCAATGTGCCGTGTTCCAGGAGAACGCGTTTTACAGTGGGCGTTAGTGCTGCCATTAGCAATGCCAGGCTATATTGTCGGGTATATCTTTACCGATTGGTTCGACTTTGCTGGTCCGGTTCAAATTCTGCTACGAGATTTAACAGGCTGGGGGCCCGGAGAGTACTGGTTCCCAGACATTCGAACCTTGTTCGGAGCTATTATTGTTCTGTCACTTGTTCTCTACCCCTATGTTTATTTGCTATGCCGCGCGGCTTTTATGGAGCAAAATGTCTCCTTATTGCAATCCGCTCGGTTGTTAAAGTGTTCACCTTGGGAAAGCTTTCGTCGTATTTCCTTGCCGCTTGTTCGTCCATCAATGGCGGTCGGTCTATCACTGGTTGCAATGGAAACCATTGGTGACTTTGGTACCGTAAGTTACTTTGCTGTCAATACCTTAACGACTGCGGTTTACGATACTTGGTTAGGTTACTCAAGCTTAACGGCTGCTGCGAAAATATCGGCGATTATGCTGATTATTGTGATCCTACTATTGAGTTCAGAGCGATACAGCCGTCGCAAACAGAAATTATTCCAGAATCAATTCAGTAGTCGTGAAGATTTTCGTTACGACCTTTCCGGTTGGAAGAAGTGGTTAGCATTGTTTTGGTGCTGGGGGTTGGTGTGCGTCGCATTCTTGTTCCCTCTTGCCCAGTTAATGATTTATGCCTACAAATATTTTGCTCAAAGCTGGACCCCTGAATTTAGAGAGTATGCCGTTAATAGCCTTTATGTTTCGGTAGTTGCTGCAATTATTGGTGTCGTTATTGCTTTGATTGTGAACTTCAATCAACGTGTTAGCCCAAGTAATAAAAATCAGGCTTACATGCGTATCGCTTCCATGGGCTATGCCGTTCCAGGCACCGTGTTAGCCATTGGTGTGATGGTCCCAGTTTTGTTTATGGATCATTTAGTCAACGACATTGCAAAAGTGATGGAATGGACAGGACCAGGTTTGATCTTCTCTGGTTCTATGTTTGCACTTATCTTTGCCATGGTCGTGCGTTTTTCAGCGGTTGCAATTGGCAGCATTGAAAGTAGCTTGAGTAAAGTTTCTCCTTCATTGGATATGGCATCTAAAACAATGGGCTGCAATACCAACCAGATGTTACGTCGTGTTCATTTACCTTTGATTAAACGAGGCGCATTGATCGCCGGATTATTGGTGTTTATCGAATCAATGAAAGAGTTAAATGCGGCACTACTGCTACGCCCTTTCAATTTCGAAACATTGGCGACTTATGTTTATAACTATGCCTCAGATGAGCACCTAGAGTTGGCGGCGATGCCTGCTGTATTATTGGTGTTAGTGGGTTTAATTCCTCTGATTATCGTAAACCGTTCCTTGGAGCAGAAACACTAATGAGTTGTGCATTATCAATTAAAGATCTGACTTGTAAGTACGAGTCCCAAACTATTTTGGAATCTCTTTCTTTAGAAGTTGAGCATGGTGAAATTGTTTGTCTGCTTGGTGCCAGTGGTTGTGGTAAGACTACGCTGCTTAAAGCGATTGCCGGTTTGCTTCCATTGAGTAGTGGTGTCATGAGCTTGAACTGTCAAACCATCGACGATGGAGACAACTGGTTACCACCTGAGCAGAGAAACATCGGAATGATCTTTCAAGATTACGCCCTGTTTCCGCACTTGACGGTAAACCAGAATATCTGCTTTGGCCTCAAAGGTCTCTCTGATCAGCAAAAGAAAGAGAAAGTTCAAGAGATGTTGGAGCTAGTTCACTTAGATGAATTCGGTGACCGATACCCACATCAACTTTCTGGTGGTCAACAGCAGCGCGTAGCGATTGCTCGTTCTTTAGCGTACAAGCCAGACTTATTATTATTGGATGAACCCTTCTCAAATATTGATACTCAAGTTCGCCATGAGTTGATCTCTCAGATTCGTAAAATATTTAAAAAGCAGGGTGTTACTGCTATTTTTGTAACGCACAGCCGTGAAGAAGCATTCGCTTTTTCAGATAAAATGGCGGTAATGAACCATGGTGTGATTGAGCAATATGGTTCTGCATCTGAGTTGTACTTCCACCCATCGAGTAAGTTTGTTGCTGATTTCTTAGGTGGTGGTAGCTACTTGAATGCAAAGCGTATTTCAGATAATGAATTTGAAACGAGCTTGGGTCTGATAGAAGCGAAAGCACAAACTCAGATTGAAGTGGGAGCTGAATGTGCGTTGTTACTAAGACCACAGCATATCGTGGCGAGTCATGATGTCGACAGTAACCTGTCCGTGTTGGAACAACAATTTATGGGCGACCACTGTCGTTATGTGATTGAAGCTAACGGTCAGAAACTGTTAGCAACGTCTTCTGAGGCTCTAGGTGTTGGTATGCCAGTCACCGTCAAAGTAGATACCAAAGGTGTATTGGCGTTTTAATGATACGCAGTGAGTATCGTTCTGCCGAAAAGTAAAATGCATTCGTAAAAAAGCCCAGCACTTTGATACAGAGTACTGGGCAAGAGTTCTTCACCTATAGGGGTTAACAAGGCAGTGGTTTGTTAAGTCCCATTCAAAACTGCTGCACTCTATAAGTCTATAGAGAGAGGAAGTCTTTCACTTTTTGAAGAACACGTTCTGCAGTGTCTTTATCTTCCATTTCTGCGAAGATTCGCAGTAACGGCTCTGTTCCTGAGAAACGAGCGATCACCCAGCCGCCATTCTTGAAGTACACCTTGGCACCATCTTCATAGCTAACTTTTTCAATTTCGTATTCAAATTCAGGCAGTTGTTTCTCTACGTAAATCTTGGTGTAGAGCGCTTCTTTCTCTGAAGGCTTAAACTGGCAATCTCCTTCTGCCGTGTAGGCATAGCCATACTTAGAGTAGATTTCATCAAGTAACTCAGATAATTTTTTACCTGTTACACTGATCATCTCAACCAGTAAGCTTGAAGCAAATACGCCATCCTTACCTTTGATATGACCTCGAATGGTTAAACCGCCCGAGCTTTCACCACCAATCAGTGAGTCGTCGGCTTCCATTTGAGAACTGATATGCTTGAAGCCTACAGGAACCTCAAAGCTCTTTTCACCATGATCCGCAGCGACTTTATCAAGTAGATGTGTGGTTGCGATATTACGTACTACAGAGCCTTTCCAGCCTTTGTATTCCAGCAGGTAGTAATAAAGCAGTAGCAGCACTTCGTTAGGGTGAATGAAGTGACCTTTCTCATCGATGATACCCAAACGGTCGGCATCGCCGTCGGTACCAATACCAATATCATAGCCTTCAGCTGCCACTAAATGTTTTAGGCGGTATAGCGTTGCTGCATTTGGGGACGGCATAAGACCGCCGAAGTCTGGGTTCTTACCATCGTTGATTACATCGACATCACAGCGACCGTTGATCAGTACGGTTTGCAGAGCATTTTTCGCAACACCAAACATTGGATCAATCAGTACGCGCAGGTTGGCTTTCTTTATCGAGTCGATATCAATGAAGTTGATGATTGAATCAACAAAGTCGTTCATCGGGTTGATGATCTCGATTTCTTTGTCGTTTAACGCTTGTTCGAAATCGACTCGTATAACATCTTCGTTGGTCAGTGTTGCGATTTGCTGTTCGATCTTCTCTGTGATGATCTCGTCAGCATCACGGCCACCTTCAATGAACACCTTTATGCCGTTATAGTCCGCTGGGTTGTGAGAAGCGGTAATACACGCAGAGTAAATACATCCCATCTCTTTTGCTTGGAACATCACGATAGGTGTTGGAACGAACTTATCAATGAAGCTTACTTTGATGTTGTTCGCCGCAAGTACTTCTGCAAACCAGCATGCCGCTTTATCTGAAAGGAAGCGACGGTCATAGCCGATAACGAAGCCATTCTTGGCTGCATCTTCATTATTGATGATGTTAGCGAGCGCTTGCGCTACAAGGCGAACATTGTCTCTGGTGAACTCTTCACCAATGAAAGCGCGCCAGCCACCTGTACCAAATTTAATCATTAGAAAATCCTTTTAGTCTCATTGCCTCAAGTCGATAAAGACTTGAGGCAAGAGCTGTTCGTTAAATTAAGTGACTAGCCTAGAACAACGACAACGTCGTTCACGCTGCCTTCTGCTTGTACTGGGATTGCACCTTCAACTGACTCACCGTTGATAGTGATAGAGGTAACCCCTTTGCTTACTGCATTCGGGTTTTGCACTGTGATGTTGTAAGTCGCACCACGCCATTGACGAGTTACCTCGAACTCTGGCCAGTCAGTCGGGATACAAGGATCAATCGTTAAGCCTTCAAAGCCTGTGCGAACACCAAGAATGAAGTTGGTTACCGCAAAGTAAGCCCAACCCGACGTACCTGTTAACCAAGGGTGGTTTGCACGGCCGTGGTCTTGGT
>NZ_JBFRLX010000047.1:0-26926 GCF_041470165.1 Vibrio sp. 10N.286.46.A8 | reverse complement strand
GTGATAAACAACAACTAAATACAGTTCTAATCAGGAAAATCGGAGAATAAGAAGAAAGTGACCAAGAGGAGTTTAAGTAGAAAAAAGGGGTAAATAAAGAAAGCGCCGGCAATTGCCAGCGCATAAATATCTATTTACAGATCGTTTAAACCAAGGACGTCTGTCATGGTATAAAAGCCTGCTGGCTTATCATTTAGCCAAACAGCTGCCTTGATTGCGCCATTAGCAAAGGTCATTCTATCCGTGGCTTTATGGGTAATTTCAACGCGCTCACCAATATCAGCAAACATTGCGGTATGCTCGCCAATGATGTCACCGGCACGGATTGTCGCAAAACCAATCTCATCTTTTGTACGCTCGCCCGTAATGCCTTCGCGTGACCATACAGCGACATCGTTTAGCTCATTGCCCATCGCACCAGCGATCGCTTCACCCATGCCGATCGCAGTACCTGACGGCGCATCGACTTTATGACGGTGGTGAGCCTCTACGATTTCAACATCACAGTAATCGCCCATCACTTTAGCGGCCTTCTCTAACAGCTTAAAAACCAAGTTCACGCCAACGCTATAGTTCGGTGCCATTACGATAGCCATTTCTTTTGAAGCCGCATCGATAACCTGCTTTTCTTCTTCAGAGAAACCCGTAGTGCCGATGATCAGTTTTTTACCGTGACGCTTACAAAGTTCAATATTCGCTAATGTGCTTACAGGTGCGGTAAAGTCGACGACCACGTCAAACTGTTCAACCGCTTTCGAAAGGTCATCAACTAGAGCCACATCAAAACGACCTTCACCGCATAACTCGCCAACGTCAACACCGACCAAAGATGATTCTGGACGTTCTGAACCAGCACCAACGCTTGCTTCTGAATTATGGTGAGCGGCTTTCACCAAGTTACGACCCATACGGCCAGCTGCTCCTGCAATTGCAATTCTTACCACTGCGAATATCTCCATTGTTTTGGTTACCGTTGCCACTTATCTCTTGCAGCAACGTTCAATCGATTAATCTCTTTAAACTAACAACAATCTCAAACTCAGGCTAGCAATTACGAAAACTCTTTTATTACTCGCTCTAAAATTGGCACGTTTGCTTCGGGGAAGGCGTATTGATTCAATGATTCAAGATCGACCCATTCACCTTGTTGACCTTCTTTACCATAAGGCTGCTCTTCAAAATCAGTAACCAAGATAAAATCAAACTTAAGAGACTTATCCGTATAGTCAAACTCAAGGTGTTCAAACAGAGACTGTTCTGTCACCTTAATACCAATCTCTTCATCAAGCTCACGAGTCATTGCTTGTTCGATGGTTTCGCCCGCTTCAACCTTGCCACCTGGAAATTCCCAAAAACCGCCTTTGTGTTTATCGTCTGGGCGCTTAGTGATAAATACCTGTGACTTATCTTGATTGAAGATGATGCCCGCTACAATGTGGATTCTTTTCATATGATGGTGTTCCTTCTATGTCCCTAGCGTCATTCCCTACAATGAGGAACGAATTAGATAGGGAATCTGCTCTTTTGTTAATTCGAAAGATCCCCGATTCGCTCGTCCCTCACTCTCGAGGATGACGCTATCGAAACCTTATTATTTTCACATACAAAAAGAGCCGCCTAAGCGACTCTTTTGATCAATAAGTTTGTGTGAAGCTAAGCTGTGACGTGGTGAGTGCAAGGAGGAGGCACGGAGCTTACGTTAGTAAGTGAGTACCTCCGACACTGCAATCATCCGTTACAGCAACGATTCACCAGACTTAGTCTATTTTACCGTGACACTGTTTGTACTTCTTACCACTTCCACATGGACATGGTTCGTTACGACCCACTTTACGCTCATCGCGTACTACCGTTTGTGGAGATGCCGCATCCGCTTCATCGTCAGCTAGCTGGTTTTCAGCCGTTGCATGTTGTGCTTGTGCACGACGCGCCGCTTGTTCAGCTTGAGCTTGACGTTGAGCTTCCATCTTTTCAACTTCTTCTTGTTGCTGAACACGAACTTTAGAAAGGATGGTCACAACGTCTGTTTTCAGTACATCTAGGAGGCCTTCAAACAGTTCAAACGACTCGCGCTTGTACTCTTGTTTCGGGTTCTTCTGAGCATAACCGCGTAAGTGGATACCTTGACGAAGGTGATCCATCGCAGCCAAGTGCTCTTTCCAAAGACCGTCTAGCGTTTGTAGCATCACAGACTTCTCGAAGTTACGCAGTACTTGAGCACCAACCACTTCTTCTTTCTGTTTGTACGAATCTACTGCCATACCAAGAATGCGCTCACGCAATGCTTCTTCATAAAGCTTGTCGTCTTCGTCTAACCAACCTTGAATATCAAAGTCTAGATCGAAATCATTTTTGAGACGATCTTGCAGACCTGCGATATCCCACATGTCTTCAAGAGACTGAGGAGCGATGTATTCATCAATAACTGACGCCAGTACATCTTCACGGTTGTGTTCAATCATCTCACTGATGTCATCTGAGCTCATCAGTTCATCACGTAGCTCATAAACAACCTTACGTTGGTCATTGGCTACGTCATCGTACTCAAGAAGCTGCTTACGGATGTCGAAGTTGCGACCTTCCACTTTACGTTGAGCTTTTTCAATTGAGCGAGATAACATCTTAGATTCAATCGCTTCGCCTTCGTCCATACCACTTTGGATAAGACCAGCCATGCGATCAGACGTAAAGATACGTAGTAGAGAATCTTCCATTGATAGGTAGAAACGAGAAGAACCCGCATCACCTTGACGACCAGAACGACCACGTAGCTGGTTATCGATACGGCGAGATTCATGACGCTCAGTACCAATGATGTGCAGACCACCTGACTCAAGTACTTTATCGTGAATGATTCTCCAATCAGCTTTGATCTTCTCGATCTGCTCTTTGGTTGGGTTATCTAGTTTCTCAAGTTGTGCCTGCCAGCTACCACCTAGCACGATATCGGTACCACGACCGGCCATGTTAGTTGCGATAGTTACCGCACCAGGCATACCAGCTTGTGCAACGATCTCAGCTTCCATTTCATGAAACTTAGCATTTAGAACGTTGTGCTTAATTTTTGATTTTTTCAATGCGTTAGACAGCAGTTCAGATTTCTCGATAGAAACTGTACCAACCAGTGATGGCTGACCAGCCGCTACACGGTCTTTGATGTCTTCAATGATCGCATTGAACTTGTCTTCTTCAGTACGATAAACCACATCTGGCATATCGTTACGAACCATAGGCTTGTTGGTTGGGATAACCACCGTTTCTAGGCCGTAGATAGACTGGAATTCGAACGCTTCTGTATCAGCAGTACCTGTCATACCTGACAGTTTTTCATACAGACGGAAGAAATTCTGGAATGTGATCGATGCTAATGTTTGGTTTTCATTTTGAATCTTCACACCTTCTTTAGCTTCAACAGCTTGGTGTAAACCTTCAGACCAACGACGACCTGGCATAGTACGACCAGTATGTTCATCAACGATAACCACTTCGCCTTCTTCAGTAACGATGTAGTCGACGTTTTTCTCAAACAATACGTGTGCACGAAGCGCAGCATTCACATGGTGCAATAGGCTGATATTGGTTGGAGAGTAAAGTGTGTCACCCTCTTCCATCAAGCCGTTTTTGACCATTAGCTCTTCTACAAATTCTTGACCGTTTTCAGTCAGGTGAACCTGTTTTGATTTTTCGTCCATGGTGTAGTGACCTTCACCACGGTACTCTTCTGAATCTTCTTTATCTTGACGCTCTAGAGAAGGAATTAGAGTGTTAATGCGCGTATAAAGGTCAGAACTATCTTCAGCGGGGCCAGAGATAATTAACGGAGTACGAGCTTCATCAATTAATATTGAGTCAACCTCATCGACTACAGCAAAGAAGCGCTCACGTTGAACTCGGTCTTCAGCACGGAATGCCATGTTGTCACGAAGGTAATCAAAACCAAACTCGTTGTTTGTTCCGTATAGGATGTCAGCTTGGTACGCTTCTTTTTTCTCTGGCGGAGCCATGTTTGCCACATTCACGCCAACAGTCATGCCAAGGAATTCAAATAATGGGCGGTTTGTTTCCGCATCACGCTTCGCTAGGTAATCGTTCACCGTTATTACGTGAACACCTTTGCTTGGTAGCGCGTTTAGATAAGCTGGTAGGGTTGCGGTAAGTGTCTTACCTTCACCAGTACGCATCTCTGCAATTTGGCCAGCATTTAGAACCATGCCACCAATCATTTGCACGTCAAAATGACGCATGCCGTAAACACGCTTCGACGCTTCACGTACCGTAGCGAATGCTTCAGGTAGAAGTTGATCTAACGATTCACCTTTATCTAAGCGCTCACGAAACTCAACCGTTTTTGCTTTTAGTTCATCGTCTGAAAGAGCTTCAAACGTTGGTTCGAAGTTATTAATTTCTTTTACAATTTTTCTAAGGCGGCGCAGTGTTCTGTCATTGCGACTGCCAATTACCTTTGTCAGCAGCTTAGTAATCATGTGCTTGGAATCTCTTCGTTCTCAGATCGTCCGCGATCTATTTTAAATGCCGTCAGTCTCTACTAGCTATAAACTAGTCTTTAGTTACTAACCAAGGATACTGAGATAAATCTAGTATCTTTGATATTGTACTTGAGAGTAGAGTTTTCAAGGCTTCAGTTAAAATTAATGCCCTCTAGTGTAAGTAATTTTCACACCAACGACCATTTATAACCCCATTTGTTTGATGTGCTTGGTACTTTTCTTTCTAATTGTTGATGGATTAGCCAGACTGTAGCCAAATACTAGGCAACTTTTAAATACTGACGACACTGTATCTGGAAAATAGATACAAAAAAACCAGGTCAATGACCTGGTTTTCAAAATCTTATATTGTCGTAAACAACAATTACGCTAGAACCATTCCTGGTTCAGCAAACGCAACAGGAGAGCCAGCCTCTTCTTCGAATGTTGCCCATTCCCAAGCTTCTGCATCAGCAAGTACTGCGCGTAGTAGTTGATTATTTAGGCCGTGACCTGATTTGTATGCTCGGAACTCACCGATAATAGCGTGTCCACACATGTAAAGGTCACCAATCGCATCTAGCACTTTATGCGTTACGAACTCGTTTTCGAAACGTAGACCTTCTTCATTAAGAATTCGGTATTCGTCTAGTACGATTGCGCAATCAAAGCTACCACCCAAACACAAGTTTTGTGATTGTAGGTATTCAATATCACGCATGAAGCCGAAGGTACGAGCACGAGAAATTTCTTTCACAAAGCCTTGTGAAGAAAAATCAAACAACAGGTGCTGTTCATCAGATTCAATTGCTGGATGGTTGAATTCGATTTCGAAGTCCATACGGAAGCCGTTAAATGGCACAAACTCTGCCCACTTATCGCCATCTTCAAAACGGATTGGCTTTTTGATTCGAATAAAACGTTTCGCTGCATTCAGTGTTTCTACACCCGCTTGTTGTAGCAAGTATACGAATGGGCTTGCGCTACCATCCATAATTGGGATCTCTGGTGCATCGACTTCAACAATAATGTTGTCGATACCCATACCCGCTAGAGCTGCGTTAAGGTGTTCCACTGTAGAGATACGTACGCCTTCGTCATTAACAAGAGCAGTACATAACATAGTGTCACGAACTGACGCTGGATCAGCTGGGAAATCTACAGGTGGATTTACATCTGTACGACGATAAACAATACCTGTATTTGCAGCTGCCGGGCGAAGAGTAAGTGTGACTTTACGACCAGAGTGGAGACCCACACCAGTTGTTTTCACAATTTCTTTCAGAGTACGTTGTCTGATCATCTGCTTGCCTCGTTATCAGTGCTACAAATCACGGTCAGTATTTACCGACCGCGAATTTTACCATTAATTCGACGATAGTCAAACTTTGGGTATTTGTTAATCAGCCTGACGTCGTAAGAATGCCGGAATATCTAAGTATCCACTCTCTTTCTCAGCTTTAGGTGCTGCACTTTGGCTAGCGCCTGTACCTGAAGAAACAGGTGACGTTGTTGGCTGCGGCTTAACTTGAGGTTTCACCTCAGTTTTTTCTTGCAATGGTTGTGCCACTTTATCTTCCACTTTTGGTGCAGTTTGAGCCGCTACCTGTGGTTGAGGAGTTGGTGCAACCTTAGCTTTACCACCAGCAACTAGTGTAATGTCTGGTTTTTTCTCTGTGCCGATACCTGTTGCTACAACAGTTACACGGATTTCATCCGTCATATCAGGGTCTAGAGATGTACCAATAACAACCGTTGCGTTATCAGATGCGAATGCCTTAACTGTATTACCTACTGTTTCGAATTCATCTAAGCGCATATCTAGGCCAGCTGTGATGTTCACAAGAACGCCACGAGCACCAGCTAGGTCGATGTCTTCTAGTAGTGGGCTAGAAATTGCCGTTTCAGCAGCTTCTTCAGCACGGTCTTCGCCTTTTGCGATACCGCTACCCATCATTGCATGACCCATCTCTGACATTACGGTGCGAACATCCGCGAAATCGACGTTAATCATACCTGGGCGAGTAATTAGCTCAGCGATACCTTGTACAGCATTTTTAAGTACATCATTTGCACTTGCGAAAGCTTCTAGCAGAGTGACGCCGCGGCCAAGTACCTTAAGTAGCTTTTCATTTGGAATCGTAATTAAAGAATCCACATGCTTAGAAAGCTCTTCGATACCTTGCTCAGCAAACGCTAAACGCTTTTTGCCTTCGAAGCTAAATGGCTTAGTTACAACAGCAACCGTTAGCACACCCAGCTCTTTCGCAACTTCAGCAATAACTGGAGCAGCACCTGTACCCGTACCACCGCCCATACCAGCTGCGATAAATACCATATCGGCGCCAGTTAGAACTTCTTTAATTCTTTCTCGATCTTCGAGAGCTGCATCACGGCCTACTTGTGGGTTTGCACCAGCGCCCAAACCTTTAGTGATATCACCACCAATTTGGATCACGCTGCTAACGCTTGTTTTACGAAGTGCTTGTGCATCAGTGTTAACACTGATGAATTCTACACCTTCGATTGATTCACGCACCATGTGCTCAACAGCGTTACCGCCACCGCCACCAACTCCAACGACTTTAATTACTGCATCGTCAGACATTTCCATCATCGGTTCAAACATGTGTTATCTCCGTTTTTTCCTGCAACTCAGGTTAAAACTCTTTTTGTATCCAATTACGCAATTTACCAAATAAACCAGACATAGAAGGTGCTGAACGCTTAGGTTCGCTGTAATCACCTTCATCGCTGATCTGACAATCTCTTGCGTAATGAAGTAAACCAACCGCCGTAGAATGATACGGCTCTTTAACATAGTCGGTTAAACCACTAACTTCTAACGGCTTACCAACTCGAACTTGATTGCGGAAAACACGTTCCGCACACTCTACCAATCCGTCAATTTGTGCCGCTCCACCAGTGAGAACGACGCCAGCTGCAAGGTGGTGTTTAATACCTTCATCTCGTAGCTGTAATTGAACCGTATCAATAGTTTGGTTAACGAGCCCCATAAGTTCAGTGTAACGTGGTTCAATCACTTCCGACAAAGTTTGTCTTTGCAAACTTCTCGATGGACGGCCACCTACACTAGGGACGTTAACAGAATCATCCTTGCTTACGAGTTCACTCAGAGCGCAACCATGGTTTACTTTTATCTCTTCAGCATCGCTCACTGGCGTGCCAAAAGCGAAGGCAATATCACTGGTTACTGCATTTCCTGCGTAGGAAAAGACTTCTGTGTGTCGCAGTGCGCCGCCAGTCCAAATGGAGATATCCATCGTACCAGCACCAATATCAACAACACAGACTCCAAGCTCTCTCTCGTCGTCAGTAATTACCGCATTACTTGAGGCAAGTCCTGAAAACACGATTTGTTCTACAGTGAGACCACATCGTTCAACAGCTTTAATAATATTTCTCGCCATGTCGCTATGGCAAGAAATTAGGTGAACACTGACTTCCATTCGAACACCAGATAAACCAAGTGGGTTCTTAATCCCTTCTTGATAATCAATGGTAAATTCCTGAGGGATCACGTGCAGAATTCTCTGCTCATCACCTATTTTAATTGATTTCGCGGTATGGATCGCTCGATCCATATCGTCTTGAGACACTTCTTCATCAGAGATAGTGCCCATGCCTTTTTCAATTCGGCTTGCGATATGTTTACCCGATAGCGAGATAAATACATTGCTGATTTGGCATTCCGCCATCAACTCTGCTTGATCAATAGCTCGCTGAACCGACTTAACTACCGACTCTAGGTCGTTTACACCACCTTTATCCATACCTCTGGATGGGCTTTGCCCAGAACCAATGATATTGATTTGACCATCAGGCAATATTTCACCAACTAGAGCTGATATGGTCGCAGTGCCTATATCAAGACCAACGATTATGTTGTCATCTGCGGTCTTAGTCATCTGTACTCTCTTCTAACTCTTGCTCTGGAAACCAGCCTACAGCGGCTCCCGTATCGTACCTGAGGTCGATGTAGCTCACTTGATTCGCCTTACTACCTAATTCGTTGTAAAGCGAAATAAAGCGCTCAACACGCTCATCTAAAAAATCTTTACCTAATTCTAAACGAATACCGTTGTCTAGAATGATTTGCCAGGCGCGACGCTCATTGAGAACGAGCGAGGTAACGGTTAACCCTAGGCTGTTAATTAAAGGCGTTATCTGTCGCCACTTTTCAATCACTTGTTGGCTAGTGCCATCTGGACCGTAAAGTTTAACTCTATCACCCTTCAAAAGGCCAATATCACCATTAAACACCTGACCATCTTCATTCAACAGCATATTGCCATTCCAGATAGCTGTCGCATGATACTCAGTCAAAAATACTTTTATTGTGTCTGGCCACTGCTTACGAATCGAGACAACAGAAACCCAAGGCAACGCTTCTAAACTGTGTTGCAACACGCCAATATCTTGAGACATGAATGTTCCAATATGCTCTAGCTCGCTAAAGGCATGTTGAACATCACCAGCGGTTACATAAGTTAAGTCGCCTTGCAGTACTATTTTAGAGAGAGGCAATCGCTGATCGTCCCACATCCAAGTCAGTGTGGTATAGAAAAGAAATCCAATGAATAGCAATACCATGACAAAAAAAGACCCGCCTAAGGCGTGTTTCTTGAGCGACGGTAAACTGAATAGGTGGCGGTTTTCGCTAAAAGTACTTTCTACCAAAGCCCGCATTCCCTGTCGTTGGTTCGCAATTCTATTCCCTATCTTCGTAATAGAGGTAAAAGCACTTACTTTAACCTATGAATTATACTGAGCAAAATTAAACTATCAAACGTTGATAATAAGATTTTTGGTCAATTTTAGGTCAATCGCAAGAAGTGAGCGATTGACCACAGTCTGTAGACAGTATTCTGTTACGCGTTCTGCATCTTATTAATGTCTAACTGCAATGATTCCAACTGCTTCGCTACTCGGCCAACATCGCCCGCACCCTGCGTTAAAACAAGGTCACCACCTTGAATTACGTTGGCTAAAGCCGATGGCAGTGCGTTGATATCGGCAACAAAAATTGGATCTATCTTACCACGCCCGCGAATAGTTCGACTTAATGAACGCCCATCAGCCCCTGCAATTGGTTTCTCACCTGCAGAATAAACATCCAATAGAATAAGTACATCAACTTGCTCAAGAACATTCGCAAAATCATCATATAGATCACGAGTACGGCTGTAACGGTGCGGTTGGAAGATCATAACAAGACGCTTATCAGTCCAACCACTTCGTGCTGCTTGAATGGTTACGTCCACTTCGGTTGGGTGATGACCGTAATCATCGACCAGCATTGCAACGCCTTTACCTGTTTCGTACTCACCTAGGTGATCGAAACGACGACCCGTGCCTTCGGTTCCAGCCATCGCTTTTAGAATCGCTTCATCGCTGATGTCATCTTCCGTTGCAACAGCAATCGCAGCGGATGCATTCAATGCATTGTGACGACCCGGAATGTTTAGCGTAATATCAAGGTTAGCTTTACCTTTGCGTACCACCGTGAACTTGCCTTGCTGACCTTGTTGTACGTAGTTTTCAATACGGATATCAGCATCTTCTGAGAAGCCGTAAGTAATCACTTGGCGGCTAACCTGAGGAATAAGCTCACGCACTACAGGATCATCAACACACATAACAGCCTGGCCGTAGAATGGCAGGTTGTGTAAGAAATCAATAAACGTCTGCTTCAGCGTTTCAAAATCACCGCCGTAAGTATCCATATGATCCGCTTCGATGTTAGTGACAATACTAACCATTGGTTGCAGATGTAAGAATGAAGCATCACTCTCATCGGCTTCAGCGATAAGAATACGGCTTGAACCTAAACGTGCGTTAGTGCCGGCACTTTTCACCAAACCACCGTTTACGAAGGTTGGATCTAGGCCTGCTTCAGAGTAAATCTGTGTCACTAGCGCAGTGGTGGTTGTTTTACCGTGTGTACCTGCCACAGCAATGCCGTGACGAAAACGCATCAGCTCAGCCAGCATTTCAGCACGACGAACGATCGGTGTGCGCGCTTCACGAGCAGCAATAATTTCTGGGTTTTCTTCGTTGATAGCGGTTGAAACCACCACCACACTTGCATCGGCAACGTTACTTGCTTGGTGACCAACGTAAACAGTAGCCCCCTTGCTAACTAAGCGTTCTGTCACTGGATTTTGAGCAATATCAGAACCTGTGATCTGGTAGCCTTCATTAAGCAAGACTTCAGCAATCCCGCTCATTCCGGCACCACCAATACCAATGAAGTGGATAGATTTAACACGGCGCATCTCTGGCACCATTGCACGGATTTGCGCTAAGTCTTGGGTATGTTCAATCGTCATCAATTCAATCTCATTATTTTGCTAAAGCTTTGATCGCTTCAGCGACAGTCACATCAGCATCAAGCTTGGCGGCTTGACGAGCTTTTGTTGCCATCATTTTTAATTCATTTCTATCAAGCTGCGCGATAGTGTTCGCGAGTTTATCAGCCGTTAGTTGAGGCTGTTCAATCATTAACGCCGCGCCACATTCTACTAAATGATCGGCATTCAACGCTTGTTGTCTGTCTTTGTGCATAAACGGAACGAAAATAGAACCTACACCAGCAGCAGACACTTCAGATACGGTTAATGCACCAGAGCGACACACTAATAGATCTGCCCACTCATAAGCTTGCGCCACATCATCAATAAATTCAGTCACTTGAACATTATCTACAGAATGTGATTTGTATTGTTCAATCACTTGCTGTTGATTGTTCTTACCTGCTTGATGCACCACAGTGAAGCCTTCACCAAGCTGCGCCATCGTTACTGGCAAGGTATCGTTCAGGATTTTTGCGCCCTGACTACCACCCATAACCAAGATGCGGATGTCACCATCACGCTCAGCCATGCGTTGCTCGGGTTCAGCTAAGGCAACAACATCTTCGCGTACTGGGTTACCCACCACTTCTGCGGTAGGAAACGCACCAGGAAAAGCTTGGAAAACCTTTTTAGCAATCTTAGACAGCCATTGGTTGGTTAAACCTGCCACTGCATTTTGTTCATGTAGAACCACTGGAATACCAGATAACCAAGCCGCGATACCACCTGGGCCACTGACGTAACCACCCATGCCAAGCACCACATCAGGTTGCCATGCTTTAATATGTCGTCTGGCTTGAAGTATGGCATTAATAATCTGGAACGGCGCTTTAATTAATTTACTAACGCCTTGACCACGCAGGCCTTTCACCTTAATGAAGTCGATCTCAATACCATGCTTTGGCACTAAATCCGCTTCCATTCTGTCTGCGGTTCCTAACCAGCGAATTTCCCAACCTTGTTGCTGAAGCTTTTTCGCCACGGCTAACCCCGGGAAAACGTGACCGCCAGTACCACCAGCCATCACTAAAAGTTTTTTGTTTTGTTTCATAACGTTATGATTCTTATTCTACTAATTCGTTTTGATTGTCGGCTTGTTCTTTCTGTTGCACTCGGCATTCATGATCGATACGCAGCAGCATAGAAACCGCAACTGACATCACGATAAGGCTTGAACCACCGTAACTGATCAGCGGTAAGGTTAGACCTTTGGTCGGAACAATACCTGAAGCGGCACCGACATTAACAAGCGTCTGAAAAGCAAACCAAATACCAATGCCAAACGCCAGATAACCGCTGAACACTTGGTCGTTTTCGAAAGCTTTTTTACCAATAAAAATAGCTTTAAAAACCAAGCTAAAGATCAGCATCAACACTAAGGTTACGCCAACAAAACCCAACTCTTCTGCCAGTACAGCAAAAACAAAATCGGTGTGTGCTTCAGGTAGGTACTCGAGTTTTTGAATTGAATTACCAAGCCCTTGTCCCATCCAATCACCACGACCGAACGCCATCAATGATTGAGTTAGCTGATAACCACTACCAAACGGGTCACTCCAAGGTTCCCAGAATGACGTAACACGTCGAACACGATAAGGCTCAATAACAATCAATCCCACAACGGCAGCAATACCTGCCACCATTAAGGCTATAAATTGTGACAGCTTAGCACCTGCGATAAATAACATGCCAAACAATGTAACCAACATTACGACAACGGTCCCCAAATCGGGCTGGCCAAGTAGCAACACCGCAAAGGCACCGAACACCATGATCGGTTTACCAAAACCACCGAAGAAGGTTTTTCTCACTTCATCCTGTTTACGAACCAAGTAGCCCGCCATAAAGATAAACAGAGATAACTTAGCGACTTCAGCAGGTTGTAAGTTAAACAGCCCGAGAGGAATCCAACGTGAGGCACCGTTAACCGACTTACCGACGGCTAACACCACCACTAGCAAAAAGAAGGATAAGCCCAATAGGTACATACTGTATTGAAACCAGCGTTTCATCGGGATTTGTAATATTACGCTGGATACACCTAACGCTAACACCAGGAAAATGGCGTGGCGGAACATGAAGTGAAACGGCTGATCGGTTAAACGAGCACTGATTGGGAACGAAGCCGACGTTACCATTACCAAGCCCGTCAGCATCAGTCCAAGAGCAATCCATACCAACTGACGATCGTAGAGCGCCTCTGGTGTAGCACGGTTAAGCCATTGCCAAATAGATTGATTAATCTCTTTCACTCTTTGCACTGAATGTTAGTCCTTCAACACGTTAGGCATACTCATGAGCAAGTTCAGTGAACGCATCACCTCTTGCCATGAAATTATTAAATTGATCGAAGCTTGCGCACGCCGGAGACAGCATCACCATATCTCCAGCCACCAGCTGTGGTGAGATGGATTCGATTATCTGCTGCATGGTATCGAACTTTTGTGCCGATGGGTGTAGAGGCATGAATTGATCTGCATCCTCACCGAAGCAACACAGTTGTACGCGGTCTAGTTGCGCCAACACAGGCTTAAGCTCGCTAAAGTCAGCGCCTTTGCCCACACCTCCGACTAAGAGGTACAAAGTACCTTGGTACTCTAACCCCGACAAAGCAGCCTGTGTGCTGGCTACGTTGGTCGCTTTCGAGTCGTTAACCCATTTGATTTCGCGTTTGTCAGCCACTACTTGGCAGCGATGCGTTAAACCGTTGTAGGCTTTCAGAGCTTCAAGGCTTTTGCTGTAATCAATACCAACTTGCTTAAGCAGTGCTAAAGAGACTAACGCATTCGCCACGTTATGACGTCCAACCAATGTTAAATCTTGGGTAGCAAGTACTGGCTTACCGTTATCCACTAGCCATTCGGTACCATCGACCATTGATACACCAAACTCTTGGTCATCAAGTCCAAATGTCACCAAAGACATCGTTTGATCAGGATAAGTCTCTTTGTCTTCGCGGTTTACAATCGCGTACTGAGCGTTATTAAAAATTCTTAATTTAGCGTCACGGTAATCGGCCATGCCTTGATAGCGATCCATATGATCTTCTGACAAGTTCAAAAAGGCCGCCGCTGCAAGATTTAGGCTGGATGTTGTCTCTAGCTGAAAGCTTGAAAGCTCAAGGACATATAAGTCGGCATCAAGCTCAAGTAGGTCTAAGGCAGGAATACCGATGTTGCCACCAACGCCAACGTTAAGACCGACAGCTTTAGCAAGCACACCTGTTAAATCGGTCACAGTACTCTTACCATTGGAGCCTGTTATTGCCACGACGGGTTTGTCTACCGCCCAACCAAAAAGTTCAATATCGCCAACAACCGGAATACCCGCTTGAATAACATCTTGTATTTCAGGGGTCACTAAGGCGATACCTGGGTTAGCAACCACTAAATCAGCTTCCGCTAACCATTGGCTATTCCAACTTCCAGAATGCAGCTCTACCGATTCAGGCAAAGATTCTTTTCCTGGTGGTAGCTCTCGCGTATCAATTACCTTCACATGCGTATGAGGTTGATATTTTACGAGATGTTTAACGACAGAGAGCCCGGTAATACCGAGCCCCACAACCACTACATTTTGAATATTTTGCCAATGTTCCATTTAAACAAGATGCTCTTAATAGTTTTAAAGAGCCTCTCATTAAGAGGCTCAGATAGGATTAACGAACTTTCAGCGTTGCTAAGCCAACCAGTACTAATACCATTGAAATGATCCAAAAACGCACGATGACACGTGGCTCCGGCCAACCTTTCAGTTCATAGTGGTGGTGAATTGGTGCCATGCGGAAAATACGCTGACCGCGCAATTTGTAAGAGCCAACTTGCAGTATCACTGACAAAGTCTCCATTACAAACACACCGCCCATGATAACCAATACCAACTCTTGGCGAACTAACACAGCGATCACACCCAGAGCACCACCAAGCGCTAGCGAGCCAACATCGCCCATGAATACTTGTGCAGGATAAGTGTTGAACCATAGGAAGCCAAGCCCGGCACCGACGATAGCAGTACATACCACAACCAGCTCGGAGGTGTATGGGATGTATGGAATGTGTAAGTATGACGCAAAGTTAACGTTACCGGTCGCCCAAGCAATTACAGCAAAACCAGCCGCAACCATAACCGTTGGCATAATGGCCAAGCCGTCTAGGCCGTCTGTTAGGTTTACCGCGTTACTGGTTCCCACAATAACAAAGTAAGTTAGTACGATATACAGTAAACCAAGTTGTGGCATCACATCTTTAAAGAAAGGAACAACCAATTGAGTTGCTGCAGTATCGTGCCCGTGAGCATACAGAGCAAACGCCACGACTAACGCAATTGCTGATTGCCAGAAGTACTTCCAGCGAGCGATCAAACCATCGGTGTTCTTACGAACGACTTTACGGTAGTCATCAACAAAGCCAACCGCGCCATAACCAGCAAGTACAACTAATACAGCCCAAACATAAGGATTCGAGAGATCAGCCCACATCAATACCGTAATAATGATCGCAGCAAGGATCATCACACCGCCCATGGTTGGCGTGCCACGTTTGCTGAAATGAGATTCAGGGCCGTCATTACGAACAACTTGGCCAATTTGTAGCATTTGCAGACGCTCAATTAAACGAGGTCCCATCCACAGTGACAGACATAACGCCGTCAAAATACTCGCGATTGCACGAAACGATAAGTATTCGAACAAACGGAAAAAAGAAAAGTGTGGCTGTAGTAGCTCTGCAAGCCAAATTATCATGAAAAGTTCTCCTTTAAAGCAGCGGCTATTTTACTCATTCCTGCACTATTCGCGCCTTTTACCAATAAGGTATGTGACACGCTTTCTGGCAAGCTTAGGTGCTGCTCTATGTGCGCGATCATCGCTTGATGCGTTGTAAAGTGGGTACCATTACAGACCTCACTAATCACCTTGGTATCATCACCGTAAGTAAGTACATGCTCAAAAGCGAATGGGGCAGCATATTCACCGACTTGACGGTGAAGTGCAAGGCTTTCATCGCCTAATTCAGCCATATTACCTAAAATTAACCAACGTTGACCTTTGAAGCTCGAGAGTAGCTTCGCTGCCGCCTTCATTGCTGGCACGCTGGCGTTGTAACTGTCATCTATGAGTTTGATATTCTGACTTAATTGTTGAACCTCAACTCGCCCTTTGACAGAGATCAGATTCGCTAAACCATTTTTCACCTCATCAAGCGAGGCTCCAAATTGGATGCTCAACGCTGCAGCTGCTAATGCATTCGCTACGTTATGTTGGCCGATGATACCAAGCTCAACAAATATGGACCCTTGAGGTGTCTGCATATCAAAGCACGCTTCACCTTGCTCATTGATGCGAATATTCTTGGCAAAATAATCCGCCTTGCTGTCGCTTTCTGAAAATGTCAGCACGCTTTTATCTGCAAGCACGTCATTCCAAAAGTCACCACCGTTGCTCTCTAGATTAACAATAGCAGTATCATCAGCAGCAAGCCCCTGAAAGATTTCACCTTTCGCTTGTTTCACACCATCAATCGAACCAAAGCCTTCTAAATGAGCCGCGGCTACATTATTAACTAAGGCAACTTGTGGCTTCACTAGCTGAGTGGTGTAGGCAATTTCACCAATATGGTTAGCGCCTAGTTCGATCACCGCATAGTCGTCGCTAGGTTCACTGCGTAACAAGGTCAATGGCACTCCAATATCATTATTGAAGTTACCTGCGGTAAACAACACCTTGCCACGTTGCTGCAGAATGCTTGCCACCATCTCTTTAACCGTCGTTTTACCACAACTGCCTGTAATCGCCATGGTTGGCACGTTACACTGTTTGTGGATCCAAGCACTTAGCTGACCTAAAGCAAGTTTAGTGTCTTCAACAACCACCTGAGTAATATTTAGGTCAAGTTTTCGTTCGACTAACAACGCGCTCGCATTAGCCTCTACCGCTTGATGACAAAAGTCATGCGCATCAAAACGCTCGCCAACAAGAGCAACAAACAGTGCACCCTCTTCAACGGTTCGAGTGTCAGTAGAAACCGCATTAATAACACTATTGCTCGACTTGCCAGCCTCAATCAGCTGACCGCTCACCGCTGAACAAATCTGCTCGAGTGATACATCAATCATTATGAAATACCTAAAAGTTGTAGCGCGGACTCTCGATCTGAGTAATGGATCGTTTCGTCTTTCAATACTTGGTAATCCTCATGGCCTTTACCAGCCAAAAGAATAATGTCATTACTGCCTGCCTGTTCTAGGGCAAACTTAACCGCTTGATAGCGATCGTGCTCGACGAATGCAGATTCTGGTTCGCTTAAGCCAGCTAGCATGTCTTTAACAATCAAAGCAGGATCTTCGCTGCGAGGGTTGTCATCTGAAATAATAATTTTGTCGGCGAACTGCTCTGCCGTTACCGCCATCATTGGACGCTTACCTGTGTCGCGATCGCCACCACAGCCGAAGATAGCCCACAGCTTTCCAGAGCAGTGTACACGTAGTGCAGCCAATGCTTTTTCTAGCGCATCTGGCGTGTGCGCGTAATCGACAACGACTTTTGCTTTGCTCGGAACTTGAAACAGTTCCATACGACCAATAACAGGTTGAAGCTGAGACGCGGTGTCGACCAAGGTTTGCTTGTCGATGCCTAATGAAAGCAAAGTCGCGAAAGCAACCAGTACGTTTGATGCGTTGAACTGACCAATCAATGGAACCGAAAGATCACCTTGCCCCCAGCTACCATCGAAAGAGAGCCTAATCCCAGTTTCTGCATAGGCGACATCAGATGCCCACACCGACTGTTGGTAACCAGACAACGGAAGCAATGAAACAGCTATTGCATTGGACAAATTTGACATCCACGCTTTGCCGACTTCATCATCCACATTGATCACTGCATGTTTGCATTTGTGTTGAGTAAACAGGCTCTTCTTAGCCAATGCGTACTCTTCCATCGTGCCGTGGTAATCAAGGTGATCACGACTCAGGTTAGTGAACACACCAACCTCAAAATCCAACGCTTTTACTCGGCCTTGGACCAAACCATGAGAAGAGATTTCCATCGCGGTATAAACTGCACTTTCCTCAGCCAACTCGCTCAGTGTGCGTTGTATTTCAATCGCGCTGCCTGTGGTATTAGCCGCTGTTTTTAGGTTATCTAAGAGGCCATTACCCGTGGTGCCCATTACCGCCGAACGCTGGCCGACCAAATCAAGCCACTGAGCAATCAATTGGGTGATGGTGGTTTTGCCATTGGTGCCGGTCACACCAATCAACTTAGTCGCTTGAGAAGAATAAACTCGGCCAGCCAGTTCAGAGAGAATTGAATTTAGCTCAGATACATAAACAACAGGAACAGCATTTAACCACTCAACCAAGCCATGAGCTTTGTCATCACTCGCTTGTGCAACGACAGCTTTCGCACCTTGAGCGACGGCTTTGTCGATAAAGCGACGACCATCAATGGCATGTCCAACAATGGCAACAAAAATATCGCCTTCCTTGATTGCACGGCTATCCAACTCCAATTGCTCAACAGCAATCGCATCTAGCTCAAGTGAACTAAAGTCCCCCCAAGGAGAAAGTAAAGATGACAGCGTGAGGCTATTACTCATATTGAATCCTGATTGGCTCTATTCTTGAAACTTGTTTTCATCAGCAGGGACATTGAGTATTTGCAGTGCACCCTTCATGATTTCAGAAAAAACGGGGGCAGCAACTGAACCACCATAGTAAAGGTCACCTTGCGGCTCATTGACTACGACAACCAGAGCTACTCTTGGATCGCTGACTGGAGCAAAACCCGACGTTATAGCAATATACTCATCACTATAGCCACCCGCAGCGGCTTTACGAGATGTACCCGTTTTTGCCGCAACTCGATAACCCGGAACAGCGGCTCTGGTTGCAGTTCCGCCCTTTTGAGTCACGCCTTCTAACATTTGCAATACCATCTCTGCATTTTCACGTTTGATGATCTGCTTTGAGAAGTCTTGGTCGTTGCTTTTAATGATATGAATCGGTTCATACATGCCTTTGTTGGCTAACGTTGCGTAAGCATGAGCCAACTGAAGCGGGGTCACAGATAAGCCATAACCAAAGGATAGCGTCGCGATTTCGAACTTGGACCAACGGCGACGGTTAGGAAAAATACCACTCGTTTCACCCACGAGATTTAGCCCAGACATTTCGCCTAAACCAACCGAACTGTACATACCAAGTAACGCTTCAAGCGGCATATCAAGCGCTAATTTCGCAACGCCGATGTTACTTGATTTTTTAAGGATCAAGGCTAAATCAGCCTTGCCCACTTTAGAGGTATCACGTACTCGGCTACCTCCAATTTGCATGATGCCATTACCCGTATCAATAATAGATTTCGCATCAGCTGTACCATTTTCTAATGCGGCGAGCACCACAAAAGGTTTCACTGTTGAGCCGGGCTCCATAGCATCGGTCAGCACGCGGTTTCGCATTTTAAAGCTTTGTAAATCAGAGCGGTTGTTCGGGTTGTAAGACGGTGCATTGACCATGGCTAACACAGCGCCCGTTTTCACATCGAGTAATACTGCAGAGCCTGAGGTCGCTTTATGATCGGCCACCGCTTGCTTAATCGCTCGATAGGCTATCGCCTGCAATCGTTGATCGATGGTGAGTTCTAGTGGTTTGCCTTCTTCGCGTTCTTCTAACGCAATGTTTTCGACAACGCGTCCGTAGCGGTCTTTACGAATCGTTCGCTTGCCTGCTTCGCCCGTAAGCCATTTATCGTAACTGCGTTCAACCCCTTCCAGGCCGTGCCCATCAATTCCGGTCACACCGATAAGGTGTGCACTGACTTCACCAGCAGGGTAGTAACGTCGAGATTCCGCTTTTAGGCCCACACCCACCAGCTTAAGTTCACGGATATACTTAGCCATCGCAGGGCTAACTTGTCTTTGTAGATAAATAAATCGACGGGATTTATTGCTAGAGATCTTATCGATCATCGATTGTCGCTGTAGGCCAAGTACATCGGCTAACGCATACCAACGATCAATCTGGGCCATGCCATTTTTATCGAAAATCGTTTTTGGGTCGGCCCATACTGCTTCAACGGGAACACTCACAGCAAGCGGCTCGCCATTGCGGTCAGAGATAATACCGCGAGCAGAAGGAATAGCCTTAACACGCACCGAGCGAAGATCGCCCTGACGAATTAAGTTATCGGGTTCAATGATTTGGATGTAAGCCACACGGCCAACGAGTGCAGCAAAGGCTAGAAACACGAAAGCAATAACAACGTTGAAACGCCATTTAATAAGAATTGGATCCAAATCCTTTTCGCTCTTCACTCGCTCTTTCGTTGATTCATTAACGGTTTTTGCGGGTGTTTTTTCCTTTTTACCGGTCATTTCAGTGTGATCACAACTTCTTTGTCGGAGTCTGGACGTTTCATGTCTAGCTCTCTTTTTGCCGATGCTTGAACGCGGCTGTGTTCTGCTAGCGCCGTCTCTTCAAGCATTAAATTTCGCCACTCATCATCAAGTTGTTCCCGCTCCACCAATGCCATGTCTTTTTGCGTAATCGCCTGACGTGATACATGTGTCGTAAGAACGACCCCCATCGCACTCGCAAAGATGCAGATAAGAAGCCCCAATGGGACTTTGCCCACGGAGATCAAATCAAAAAAGATTATCTTGGCTAAGTTGGGTTTGGAGGTCTTCATTGACTATAGCTTTTCTGCGATTCGTAGTACTGAACTACGCGAACGAGTATTCTCATCCACTTCATCTTTAGAAGGCTTAATTGCTTTACCAATTGGTTTCAGATCGGCACTGCCTAGCGCTTTGATCTGCTCTTCAGTTAGTGGCAGGCCATGTGGTACTTGCGGTCCTTGGCTCTCTTTACGGATAAAGCGCTTCACCATACGGTCTTCAAGCGAGTGGAAACTGATAACAGAGATACGACCTTGAGGAGCTAGAATGCTTGCCGCGCCTTTCAGTGCTGTATCGATCTCTTCTAGTTCACTGTTAATGTAGATACGGAATGCTTGGAAAGCACGTGTTGCTGGGTGTTTTTTCTCTTTGAAGCTTTTTGGAGCGACATCAGAGATAAGCTTAGCCAGTTGACCAGTGCGCGTTAGCGGTTCGTTCTCTTCATTCTCTTGATAAGCAATGATGCCTTTCGCGATACGACGAGCGTGTTTGTCTTCACCGAACTCACGAATAACCCATGTGATGTCATCAAGATCAGCTTCAACCAACCACTGAGAAACAGGAATCCCCGTTGTTGGGTCCATACGCATATCAAGCGGGCCATCTTTCATAAAGCTAAAGCCACGTTCAGCATCATCCAGCTGTGGTGAAGAGACACCTAAATCCAGCAATACGCCATCCACTTGACCGACTAAGTCATAACGCTCTGCATATTCAGCCATACCTGAGAACGGGCCGTGAATAATCGTAAAACGAGGGTCATCAATCTTTTGTGCTTCGGCAATCGCTTGTGGATCGCGGTCGATACTAAAGAGTCTTCCATTCTCGCCCAGTTTAGACAGGATTGTACGGCTGTGACCACCACGGCCAAAAGTACCATCGATATAGGTACCGTCAGGTTTGATCGCAAGTCCGTCAATAGATTCGTTAAGCAATACTGAAATATGTTTGAATGCTTCTGTCATAGTCTTCTCAGTGAGTGGATTGAGCCATTAGTTCGGCAATAATATGTTCTATTAACGTTTTAGTTTACTGATTTCACGCCGTATCTCCACCATATTGTGTATAGCCTTTGGGAATTTTTGACCCAAGCTCATATCAAGATGATGGATTCTAAGGAAATCTAAATAATTAACGTCAATATAAAGCAAAAAACCCATCACTACCGTTAAGTAATGATGGGTTCTTTATATAGGTGGAGTTGACACATACGCCGGGTTCTGTTCCGCTTGCGCGGCGGTAACCATTCGTCTAGGCCTGCAATCGCTCACAGGCTCAAGCAATCTACCCGCCCCCATACGCGAGCAGCGCAATGCGAGGGCCTATTTGATCTTGCTCCGGGTGGAGTTTACCTTGCTACGAACTGTTGCCAGTCGCACGGTGCGCTCTTACCGCACCCTTTCAGCCTTACCTGTGCCTCTTCCGAAGAAATGAGGCCATCGGCGGTCTTCTCTCTGCTGCACTTGTCGTGGGCTCGCGCCCCCCAGACGTTATCTGGCACCCTGCTCTATGGAGCCCGGACGTTCCTCCCCTCTACCAGTCTCCCGAAGGACTTCAACGTCAGTTTCCCGAAGGACCTCAACGTCAGTCTCCCGAAGGACATCAGCAAAGCAGCGATTACCCGTTCAACTCCGAGGGCGGATTGTATAGAGATTAGTGTGCAGTGTCTAGCGAGATCACAAATATGCTGCAAACCATTAAGCAAGTGCACGAATTTTACACAATCCAAGCACAAAAAAAGGAGCGACGGTATTACCATCACTCCTCATAAGCTTTTCAATACAGGTTAGCTACTCTATAAATAGGTATCTAGTCTATAAAGAGGTATCTAGTTGTCTAGATGCTCTAGGCCCCACTTGTATAAAGCGTTCTTTTTCAGATTGTAGATCTCTGCCGTCATCGCCGCTGCTTTTTTAAGGGGCAGTTCTTTGGTTAGAATACCCAGCGTGCGAGTCGCTTCGTCTGGCAACTCTGTGCTCGCTTCTTCACGGTGACCGTGAATTAGCAATACCATCTCACCGCGTTTACGGTTTGCGTCTTCTTCAATCCACTCAATAAGTTCACCAAGTGGCAGACCTTGGATGGTTTCGAAGGTTTTGGTTAGCTCACGCGCCAACACAACCTCACGGTCAGGGCCTAAGATCTCAAGCATGTCTTGTAGAGAATCAGTAATACGGTGGGGAGATTCGTAGAAGATACACGTGCGTTCTGCTTTTGCGATCTCTAAGAACTTGTCTTTACGACCTTTGCTCTTTGGCGGTAAGAAACCTTCAAAGCTGAAACGATCAGACGGCAAACCAGACGCACTTAGTGCGGTAATCACAGCACAAGCACCAGGAAGTGGCACAACTCTCACACCCGCTTGACGACATTGTGAGACAAGATGGTAACCTGGATCACTGATTAAAGGAGTACCCGCATCAGAGACTAATGCGATAGACTGACCTTCTAATAACCTTTCGACTAGAACTTGTGCTTTAGTTTGTTCATTATGATCATGTAAAGCGAACGTTCTGGTTGATATATTGAAGTGAGCAAGCAGCTTACCCGTGTGGCGTGTGTCTTCGGCTGCAATAACATCGACACTTGATAAAATTTCAATTGCTCTTTGAGTGATATCTCCCAAATTTCCGATTGGGGTTGGCACAATATAGAGAGTTGGGCTCTCTGTGAGCAAGGTTTTGTTATCTGTCATTTGTTTACCATCACTTCAACGATTAATATAGATACAAATTTATACGGAATTTAAAGAACTCATGGCAACGATGAACCATAAGAGACTCAGTGTACCACGCTTACTCACTCCAATTGCATTAGCAATTACATTGGCGGCTTGTTCTTCAGGTCCTCAAGCACCAACGCGTGTTGATATTACACTAGATCCAGCGCAATCAACTGAAAGTTACATGATGCAGGCGGATAGTAGCAAAGGAAGTCTACAAAACGACTGGTTAATCATGGCGCTTAAGGCTTCTGTGCAAGCTGGAAAAACCGATCAAGCGACTCTGCTGATCAAACGCTTAGCCAAACAAGAGCTGAGTGAAGTTCAACAAGCAGAATGGCAACTAGCTCGCGCTCAACTGCTGGTGAATAACTCGCAACCACAGCAAGCGTACAGCCAACTGAACTTTCAACCTTGGTGGAAGCTTCCGAACGAGCAATGGAAAGATTATCACGAGCTACGCGCCAACATTTCTGAAATACAGAATGAGTATTTCGAAGCGAGCCGTGAATTAGTCCTTTATTCTGAATATCTGGACGCTAGCGACGAAAGCCAACAGCAAACGGCCGACCGTATTTGGCAGAACCTGAATAGCTACTCTCAATACGAGATTCTAGAACTGAAAACATCGCCGACAGAAGATGTGCTTTCAGGTTGGTTGCAACTGGCTATCTACATGAAGACGCTGAATTCGAACCTTCCAAACCTACAGGAAACCCTAGCTGATTGGTTAGCTGAGAACCCCCGTCACCCAGCAGCGCTTTATACACCTCAAGCGATCACCGACATCTTGGCACTAGAGATCAGCAAACCAACCAGCACTGCGCTGCTGCTGCCGCTAACAGGTAAGTACGGTAAGCAAGCACAACTTGTGCGTGATGGTTTCATCTTTGCGATGATGAATGACAAAGAGCGTGAAGAAGATGCAACGTTGACCGTAATGGATACCAACGTACAAAGTGCCGCTGAAATTAAAGCGAAACTGGAAGAGAATAACGTTGATTTCATCGTTGGCCCTCTGATTAAGAGCAATATCACCAAGCTTCAACAAGCGCAGAAAAACCACGAAAACTCGATTCCAGCATTAGCTCTTAATATTCCAACTCAGCTAGAACCAGATACTAATATTTGTTATCTCGCTTTATCGCCAGAACAAGAAGTCGCTCAGGCTGCGAAACACCTTTTTGCACAAGGCTATAAGTACCCACTTATTCTTGCACCCAAAGGACGCTTAGGTGACCGCGTTAAGCAAGCATTTAACGAAGAGTGGCAGAAATACAGCAACAACGACGTTGCAATCAGGTTCTTCTCTGACAAACGCCAACTGCAGCGTAATGTGAATCAGATTTTCGGTTTACAAGAGAGCCAACAACGTATCGCTCAAATGGATGGGCTACTTAACTTAGACCTAGAAACAGAGCCACGCAGTCGTCGTGATATCGATTCTGTCTACATTGTCGCTAAGAACTCAGAGCTAACACTCATCAAACCCTTCATTGAAGTTGCAATTAACCCTGATGCTAGCCAACCTGCACTGTTTTCAAATTCACGCAGCAACAGCGGTGACAAGCAATATGAAGACCTAACGGGTGTCTTCTACAGCGATATCCCGCTATTGGTCGAGAACAAAAACGAGCTTAACAAAGCGCTTAATGACCTATGGCCTTCACACTCGAACAGCCAAAAGCGTCTACAAGCACTAGGAATGGATGCATACTATCTAATGGATGCACTACCACAGATGAAAGCCGTACAAGATTACAGCATTACAGGTGAAACCGGCGTATTAACCATCGACAACAACTGTGTTGTTCAACGTGAAATCAGCTGGGCAGAGCATGGGGCTTTTTAGCCGTAAGTTCCTATCCAAGCCAACAATCACCCACAAACAAGTGGGTGATAAATACGAGACCGTGGCAAAGAATTATTTAGTTCGCCACGGTTTATCGTTAATTGAAGAAAACTTCATAGCAAAGTGTGGCGAAATTGATCTTATAATGCGCCATAACAATACGGTTGTGTTTACTGAGGTAAAATACCGCAAGCAAACACGCTACGGACATGCCGCTGAAATGGTGACAGCCAAAAAGTCACAAAAGCTACTCAAAACAGCCAATGTTTGGCTTATGCAGCAAGGCTTGTCGGTACACTCTACAGATTACAGGTTTGATATCATTGCCATCGAAGGGCCGAATGACACTATCGACTGGATTCAAAACGCGATTACCCAAGGATAAACATGCTAGACAGCATCAAAGAAAGTTTTACAGAAAGTATTCAAATCCAAATTGCGGCGGCAGAAGCTCTGCCAGACGCAATCACGCATGCCGCTCAAGCAATGGTTGCAACCCTGCTTAACGGAAACAAGATTCTTTGTTGTGGTAACGGTGGTTCGGCATCGAATGCTCAGCAATTTGTCTCTTGCCTACTTAATCGCTTTGAAACCGAGCGCCCTAGTCTTCCTGCAATGGCTCTCACTGCTGATAACACCACACTAACGGCTGTGGCAAACGACTACCACTATGAAGAGATCTTCTCTAAGCAGGTACGTGCGTTTGGTCAAACTGGTGATATTTTACTGGCTATATCTACTAGTGGTAACAGTAAAAACATCATCAAAGCAATGGAAGCTGCGGTAACACGTGATATGACAATCATCGCCTTTACTGGTAAAGATGGTGGTGAAATGGCTGGCCTGCTTGGTGAGCACGATGTAGAAATTCGTATTCCCTCACACCGTACAGCACGTATCCACGAAGTACACATGGTGACACTACACTGCTTATGTGACCTAATCGATCAAGTACTCTTCCCAGCTCACGAAGAGTGATATACGGAGCATCACGATGAAATCATTAACTTCTATGAAGCTGCTTAAGCTGATTAGTGTTTCGCTACTTACACTGTCGTTATCTGGTTGTGCTGGTCTTTTCATTGCTGGTGCAGCAACTACTGCAAATCTAGTCACCGATACACGAACCACCAAAGAGATTTGGAGCGACAACAATATCGAATTTGAAGTTGCAGCTATGACTAATAAACCGCCATTTCGCGGCAATGTCAGTATCACAGCAAGCTCTTACCGTGGTTCAGTAGTTCTGATGGGGCAAGCAACGACAGATGCTGAACGTCGTGCTTTTGAAAGCCAAGCTAAAGCAGTAACGGGGGTTGAAAGTATACACAACCAGATCCGAGTGAAAGAGCCACTGTCTGTTAGTGCTATCAGCAAAGACAGTTGGATTACCACTAAAGTGAAGTCTGCCCTACTTGCCAAGTCTGAACTTAACGGTATCAAAGTCAAAGTCATTACTGAAGATTCAGAAGTATTTCTGCTTGGATTAGTTTCTCGAGAACACGCTGATATCGCGACAGAAGTTGCGCGTAATATCTCTGGTGTGAAGCAGGTGATTCGAGCGTTTGAATATGGTGAAGATGACAATTCGGTAAACTAACACCCTCTGAATTTACTTAGCCAACTTAGCTGGTTGGTTGGCTGGTAAAGCCTAACGAAATGAATCAGATTAATAAAAGTCAGTTAGCACAAAAAGAAAAAGCAGCGATAAATCGCTGCTTTTTTTGTATTTGGAGTTATTTAAAAAATAACGCTATTTGATAACACGAAGGCTTGGGCGACCTTTCGCTGGACGAGATGGCTCAGGTTCTGAG
>NZ_JBFRLX010000046.1:1274-3199 GCF_041470165.1 Vibrio sp. 10N.286.46.A8 | reverse complement strand
CATCTTTTTGAGCTTTCTCTTGGTTCTGTTTATCCAATTGATTGAGCTTGTCTAAGTCTTTTTCTGTTTTGTTACGACCTGTCAGATCCATATTAGCGGTCTGTTTGAGCGCAGCAATATTACCCACCACAACGCTAACTACGATGATGATGATAACCCAAGGGTTTGTAAGCCACTCTAACATAAGCGCTCCTAATGACTGATATTCGCGACGAAGCGCGCATAGATCTCGTCTAGCTGCTCCGCAATAATTTCATACCCTAATATTGGCTTAGATTGGAGTTGCTTGCCAAGTAAAGTGGGAGATAACTGTGATAAACACAACTGTGAAACTTTACGGTGGCTTATATGCCAAGGTTCTATTGCCACACCACCAAGGTCTTGGCTGTAAGGAAAGAAGAATCCAAACTGAGATGCGTTGGCAGACAGCCATTGGTAAAACACTTGCTGGTGGCCAGTGAGGTATTCCCATGGTTCCAGTTGTAGCTGAGTACCCTCAGGTAAGTGATTGCGAGCAAAGACATCAAAGTCACAACCCCAATGGTGACGACTCGCTCCGGGAAGCGCAGACCACCTAAGAATCGCCGACAACTTTTGATGTTCACTGAGTGTTGAAGCATCAAGTGGTTGGCTTTCTGAGTCTAATATCGGTGCTTCACCAGAAAACTTGCGGTTCCAAATCAGAGATTGCCTTTCATAGTCGCGAAAGCCACTGGCAATCTCCATTTTAAAACCAGCGAGTTGAGCAGCTTCAATCAAGTTGTTCAGTTCATCTTTGACGTCACTGTGGACCAAGAAGGTCTTGGTGCCAATCAGGTTAGGTTCTAGATGAGAATCTGATTGTCCGGTTAGCTGCTCTGGTGTCATAACGTGTCTCTCAATAATTAGATGCTATGAATCGCTGATGAAAAAACTACTTAGCGAACAGGTTCACTAATGTTCTTTCGTACATGTCAGTTAGTTTCTCTAAATCAGCCACTTTCACGCACTCGTTAACCTTGTGAATGGTTGCATTCACAGGGCCTAGTTCTACCACTTGTCCCTTCATGCGCGCGATAAAGCGGCCGTCAGATGTACCACCTGTAGTCAGTAGTGCTGGTTTTACGTCATTAACGTGGCCAACGGCATTAACAATAGCATCAAGCAGTGAGCCTGCGTCGGTTAAGAACGGGTCGCCATTGAATGTCCATTTCAAATCGTATTCGAAATCGTACTTGTCGAGTGTATTTGTGATTCTTTCAACGATGATGTCGTTGTTTAACTCTGTACTAAAGCGAAGGTTAAACTGAACATTAAATTCACCAGGAATCACGTTTGATGCGCCAGTGCCCGCACTTACATTTGGGATCTGGAAGCTGGTTGGTGGGAAATAATCATTACCTTTGTCCCACTCGGTCGTCGCCAATTCATTGATCGCAAGCAGAGAGCTGTGTACCGGGTTGTTCGCAAGGTGAGGGTAGGCAACGTGACCTTGTGTGCCTTTAATCGTTAGATCGCCAGTGATAGAACCACGACGGCCGTTCTTTACGACATCACCTACGTACTCAGTACTTGATGGTTCGCCAACAATACACATGTCGATGTTCTCACCACGAGCCATCAATGCTTCGACAACGCGCACTGTCCCGTTGATGAACGGGCCTTCTTCATCTGACGTGATAAGGAAACCGATTGAGCCTGTGTGATCAGGGTGCTTAGCAATGAACTGTTCTACAGCCACAACCATTGAAGCCAGAGAACCTTTCATATCTGCCGCGCCGCGACCGTGCAGGAAACCATCTATGATAGTCGGTTCGAATGGCTTAGTGTTCCACTGCTCAATTGGGCCTGCAGGTACAACATCAGTGTGACCAGCAAAAGCAAATAGGGGGGCTTCGGTACCACGGCGAGCCCAGAAGTTCGTCGTATCTTCAAATACCATCACT
>NZ_JBFRLX010000046.1:0-494 GCF_041470165.1 Vibrio sp. 10N.286.46.A8 | reverse complement strand
TCGATTTCAAAACCTAGCGATTTTAAGCGTTCAATCATCAGGTCTTGGCAGCCTGCATCTTCTGGTGTTACCGATTGACGGCTGATTAGGTCTTTTGCCAGAGCCAAAGTTGGGCTGTCTGTCATCCTTGAGTTCCTTGTTTAAATTAAACGTCTAGTCATTAATTTCAGGCGTTGAACAGGGGAAGTTCAACGCTTTGTTATCTGTTCTAATACAGCTGATTACGCAAAAATAGCAGCGTATTGATCAGCTTTGAAGCCAATATGAAGCTTGCCATCGACTTTCAAGATAGGGCGCTTGATCATTGCTGGTTGTTCAACAAGCAGAATTACGGCTTTTTCTTCCGTTAATGTGTCTTTTTGCTCTTGAGAAAGTTGGCGATAAGTCGTACCACGTTTGTTTAGCACAAGCTCCCAACCAAGCTCTGAACAGAAGCTTGTTACTAATTCTTCAGTGATGCCTTGTTTGCGATAATCGTGAAATTCGAACTCGAT